>JBGSVC010000454.1:0-9614 GCA_041753175.1 Planctomycetaceae bacterium | reverse complement strand
GGTGCTGGCGATTGGTTGTATGACTGGTTGCCGTGCGATCACGTCATCGAGCCATGCGATTCCTGCCAATCGACTTGATCCCAATTTATTTGGAGATACCAAGTCTGACAAGATGCCGATTGTGTTTACGGCGCTTGGTCAGGAGAGACCGCCTGCACACGTGGTTGGTCCTGGTGATACTCTGGCCATTTACATTCACGGCGTATTGCCTGGGTCTGTGGATGAAACACCGGTGCTCAATCAGTTTCAGTCGCTCAACCAGATCTATTATCCACCGGGCGGTACGATCTTGCGACCATCAACCGGTTTGCCAATTACGGTGAATCCAGATGGAACAATGGAACTTCCCTTCATCGGAATGCTCAATGTCAACGATCTGACTTTGACAGAGGTTTCAGAGAAGATTAGAGAGTCGTATCGCAAACAGGAAATTATTCAAGAAAATCGTGAGCGAATCACGGTTTCATTGGTGACACCTCGCGTGAAGCGAGTCGTGGTGTTGAGACAGGATTCACCTGCACCAACAGTGAACCTTGCTCCACCGGGCGTGGGTGATCAGGTTCACAGAGGATCGGCTTCAATTATTGACCTGCCGATTTATGAAAACGATGTCTTACATGCCCTGGCTTATACGGGCGGATTGCCGGGGACAGATGGGGTCAGTGAGATTTGGGTGATGAAGAGTAGTTGCTTCATGCCGACCGATAATATGGATTCTGAAACAATGCGACGCATTCTGGAGCAATGCAAGGATGCAGGGCATAAAGTGACACGCATTCCATTGACAGGTCCTGCGTGTGGTGATCTTCCTTTCAAGCATGAAGATGTAGTGCTCGAAGACGGGGATGTCTTGTTTATTCCAAGACGCAATGAGTATTTCTACACCGGAGGACTGCTGGGTGGTGGCAAGATACCTTTGCCATACAACGATGATCTGGATGTCATCGAAGCGATCGCTTTGGCCACAGGTTCTGTCGGTGGTCCATTAGGACAGTCTGGAGTCGCATTACAGAATGGCAATCCGGGATATATCATTAAGCCAACGCGAGTAATGATTTTGCGGACAATGCCAGACGGAACTCAGTTACCAATTCGGGTGGATTTGGCTCGAGCGATGAGAGATCCGAAGGAGCGAATCAACATTTTGCCGAATGATATTATGATGTTAAACTTCAAACCATTAGAAGGAACTGCCAACGCATTCTTTGCAGCAACTGGTTTGAGATTTATTGCGTCAGCTTTCACGGAATAAAGTTGGTATTAGCGTAAGATATTAAACAGCAAACGCCTGAACGAATTGGTTCAGGCGTTTGCTGTTTTGTGGGTGATAGAAATATGTGTCGATATGGCTGGAAACTGACTAGGAATTGATTTTTCGATTGCTGCCGTAGTAGTAGCGGTAGTTTTCGTAATCTCCTGAGAATTCTTTGCCGCTGCCATAGGCGTTGACCACGATCCCTTTGATGGATGCACCGGCTGAAGAAAGTCGGGAGACGGAATCGAGGACGTTTTTGCGGGAGTCACGCGAGGTACGCACAACGAGGATTGTGGCATTTGTTTTTTGGGAAATAATGGCGGGGTCTGCGACGAGAAGGATCGGACCGGAGTCAATCAGGATGAGGTCAAAGTCTTCTTCGAGTTCCTGGACGAGATTGTCGAAGCGATTGGACTGGAGGAGTTCTGCGGGATTCTTGACAGGAGAACCTGCAGTGATGATGGAAAGGTTATCGATACCAGTCGGCTTGATAACGTCGATCGGCTCGGATTTAAGTTCAAGAATTTCAGAAAGACCCTTGCCGATGCTGACGTTATAAAATTCGTGGAGAGTCGGAGCACGCATATCGCCGTCGATGACGAGGATTTTGAGACCGCTATCGGCGAACATGGTGGCCAGGTTGGCCAGGATTGTCGATTTCCCATCTTGTTGCTGGGAGCTTGTCATGGAAAGAGATTTTAGAGTCCCTTTTTTGACATCCAGGAGCAGGTTCGTGCGGAGAAGTCGGAATTTTTCCGCGGCAGGGGAGAGTGGGTCGACCAAGCCGCGTCCGTGTTTGCGGCTGCGGAAGGATCTCATTCGCATGACTTGGCCGAGGATGGTGAGTTTGGTCATTTCGTAGATTTGTTGAGACGAGGTGAATTTTTCACCATAGCCTGTATTGGCCAAGCCGAGGACGAAACCGATAAGAAGCCCCACAAACGTAAAGCCTGCTCCACAAAGTTTGACGTCAGGCCAGACTTCCTGGCCGAGGCGTGGAGATTCGAGGACTTCATGCACGTAACCACTCAGACCAGAGGCAGTATTGAGTTCCTGGAGTTGTTGAACGATCGAGTCAAAGAGTTCTTTTTTGCGATCGATTTCATCGCGAAGCATTCGGTCTTTGAGTTCGAATTCAACAAGTTGTTTGGCCTGTGCTTCAACAATTTCGGATTTGGCTTCTAATTCTGTGCGACGTTGAGAATAGGCTTCTAGGTCGTTTTCGAGGAAACCCAAGTAAGCACTGATCAAGATTTCTGGAGTCAGATGAGAATCGAGAAGTGATAATTTTTGGTCTCTGGCCTTTTCTTTGAGAAACTTCTCAACCAGATCGATCTGCTTGCGAACATCAATGACACTGGGATGTTGAGCGCCGAAGTCAGAAAGGAGTTCCGACTCTTTGGACTTTAATTGAAGCATCAGAGTGAATTGTGCCTGAGCTTCCTGAATTCTGGCTGGTTGTTCAGCCATAAATTGGGGGGATGCAGAGGAACCAAGTTGAAGTTTAGCAAAAGCTCCCAGACGTTCGAAGGACTCGGTATCAATAAGGGCAAGTTTATCGAGCTCGGTACCACCTTGTTGCTCAATTTTTGCAATCGCGGATTTGACTTTATCCAGCCTGGATCTAACGTTTGACTCTTCAATCTCAACAGTGACAAGCTCATCTTGAATTTGACGGAATTTTTCCATGTAGACGTTGGTAGAACCTTCGCCGGTGTAGATAAGAGGAACATCTTTGCGTGCATTGAGATACTTTTGTTCGAGATCAACGAGGTCGCTGGCAACTTTTTGCTGTGCTTCGGTCACGAGATTGTAGGTTTCTTTCATGACGCGGTTGAGTTGCTCGTCAAGAAAGCTCTCGTATTCAAGAACGATGGCTTCCAGGATTTGTTTGCTGTCTTCGGGGTTGGTATGAGAGAAGGCAATATTTAGACTGCGTGCGACACGAGCGGAGCCCTGACCTCCCTTGGTCACTTTGAGTTTATTGAGGACATAGTCGACAGCATCGCTTCCGTCTTTTTCAGCAATCACTTTTTTTATCGATGGGAGTTGGTCGAGTTGAGAATGAGCGAGTGCTTTTTCAACATTGGAACGAGATTGGATGATTTCCATGTGATTGCTGAGGATATCATCGTCAAAGGTTTTTTCGTTCCAGTTGCTGTCACCTGGGTTTGCCAGACGTGGATCTTTGACGGAAACGAGAACCTTGGAGGACGATTCGTACCAAGTCTGGGCATAGGCACAGTAAATCAGTGCAGACGAGGCGCCCAAAAGTCCGCAGGCGATGATCAACAGGGCATTGTTTATGAGGAGTTTGACAAGATCGATGGATCCCAGATCCTGATCCTGTGTGTTGTGATTGAGTCTCCCAGCCAGATGCTGAGAGGAAAGACGATTTGAGATGTTCACCTGAGGTGTTTCAGTCGTGGCCATGTTTTTTGTCTGTCTTATCATGCGTTAAGAGACTTTATTTTGCGTTCAAGTATTTTGATAAAAGAGGCTGGATTCCGTCTGTTGCGACAAAAATTTACCAGCACGATGATGTAGAGTTTGGGTGCGTTGGTGTGAGAGAGGAAAATAAAGTTGTCAGTAAAGCTCTCTGTACGAATTCTTAAAACTGATTCTTTTCGGTCTCGTGATCAAAATCAAATGAAAAGTACAAAAACTTGAATAGAAAAAAGAGAAAACAACATCCATTGGAGGTTGTTAATGTGTGTTTTGGTGACGGCGTCAGAAAATATTAGAAGATGATTTAAGATCATGGTTATCAGGTGTATGGTTAGGCCTATCATTAAGATTGTATTAGTTGAAAAGGTCAGTTGAGAATAGTCAACAATGCTAGTTGTGGATGGCAATGTCAGAAGAAAATCTGATAGGAGCTGATTGATGTTTCAATGACTGTAAACGCATGAGCGCACGGGTTTTTCGACGCTGACGTTTTCAGGGCTGATTGAAATTCGAGATGAAATGGCGTAGAAAAGGGCTCAAAAGAATCGGTCTTTACTGATGGATGAAGATGGGGAAATTGAGACTTTCTATAAATGATGCGTTATGGATCTGAAACTGTTGGGGGGATTGTCCTACTGAGCGTTTTAGTTTTCCAGAAATAGAGAATGTTGTACGTGCATTTGGTGCATTTGATTTCTAAACTTCAATCAAATGTCTGCTGGAAACGGCATGGTAGTCGAACGTTTGTCTTGATGATCTGATGGAATCGCACCAGAAGATGCCAGAACGCTGTTACACATTGATGACGGGTGCCACAGGATTGGTTGGTTTGCACCTGGTCGGAGAGATGCTGTTGCGAGGGATGCCTTTGGCATTGGTTGTGCGTGATTCACGAGTGACGAGTTGTTATGAAAAAGTCGAGCGTCTGATGTGTTGCCTGGAGGCGAAAGTGGGTCATGGATTAGCACGCCCGGTGGTGTTGCGTGGAGAGATGACGCAGCCAGGCTTGGGGTTAGCACAAGAGGATGCCCAGTGGGTGGCTCACTGTTGTCGTCGGATTGTGCATTCGGCGGCAAGCATGTCGTTTAAGCCGGCGCATGAACATCCCCAAAATGAACCTTTTCGAACGAATATTGATGGACTCAAGGAGTTGATGGAACTGGCGCGGACGTCGGAGATTTCGGAGTTCCATTACATTTCAACGGCCTATGTGTGTGGTCGTCGGCGAGGGATCGTGTTGGAGAATGAAGCTGATCAGGGACAAGATTTTGCCAACGACTATGAAAAAAGCAAGTTGATGGCAGAGGAGTTGTTGTCGACGTATTTTGAGCAGTTGACGGTGTATCGGCCATCGATTGTCGTCGATGTTGAGCAATATCGTCTGCAGTATGGTGACAAGACGATTTATCAGGCTTTTTCTGTGTACGAGTATCTGGCACGCTATCAAGGGATTCCGGATGTTGGTGTGTTGTCAAATCGATTGAGTTTGCGTGGTACCGAGAAAAAAAATATTGTGACAGCAGACTGGGTGGCGCGAATCGTTGTCGAAGTGATCGCGCGACCAGAGTTTCATCGACAGGTTTATCATTTGACGCATCCCACAGGGACCGACATTGTCGCTCTTGAAAAGGCGTTTCATGAAGTGTTGACACGTCGTGAGAACGAAAAGCGGAGAAATGAGAAGCCGAAGAATACAAGAAGTCAAGCAGGAAAGGTCGTTGACGGAGTCGACCCTGTGATGCCCAGCCAGGATGTGGTGGATCAGTTTGTCACAACATTTCGTCCTTATTTTCAAGATGATCCAGTGTTTGATCAGTCAAATTTGAAGCGCGTGTTAGAAACAGCGGGTCTCAGTGAAGCTCCAGAAATTGGAGTTCGCCAGATTGTGGGTCTGATTGAGAAAACCCATCAAGGAGAGAAGAGGCAGCCCGTTTCCCGAGAAGTCAAATCGGTTTGGATGACGATTTGCCAGCGAATGGGCATAACAACGAAAAAGGGTTTTCGGGATCATGAACGATTTGGACTTATGCTGCATGGTCAGTATGGCGGAGACTGGACGATCGGAATGGCAGAAGCGAAGGTGTCTGACGAGAGTGAGTTCATGATTTCGTATGGTGGTGGAGAAATGGAACCGCGAAGGATTCTGGCGAGTGCATCGGATTGGGATGGGCTGATTGTTGGTCGTCACGTTGTTGATGATCTTGTTTCAGAGGGTCGGTTGTGTTTGGAAGTGGATGCAAAACACGAAGCGATCGGGGCAGCGGTTTTCAAGGAGGAGGTCCGAAAACTTGTGAACAGGATGCGGGAGGCGGTTAAGGCAATAGAAATTCAGGTTGTGGAGTCAGAGCATGCCGGGTAACCGACGAGTCAAACCTGATGGTCAACACCTGTGCGTTGTGGAGCAAAGCATGTTGCGCGGTGATCCGATTGTGGTGATCGGTCTGGAATGCCTGGTGCCTGGCGCCAATGATGCCCGTGAGTTTGAGGAAATGCTGTTTGCTGGACGGACTGGCTATCGGGAGTTGACGGCTGGCGAAATGGATCGTGCGCTGTACTTTGACGCTCAGACAGGGAAGGCTGGCAAGACCTATACGGCGCTTGGGGGGTTTGTCGATGAGCAACACGTTGACGGTGAAATGCTGGGGCTCAGTCAGGATGAGTTATCGATGTATGATCCTGTGCATTTGAAATTTGCACAGACAGTTTTGAAAGCGTGGCGAAATGCAGGGTTGTCATTTGATACCCATGGTTGGGAACGGACGGGGGTGTATGTCGGTCATTCAGGGGCGACACGTTATGGTGGAGATCTTTCGTTGGGAATGATGGTCCGTGAGGGGTTATCGTTCCTGGAATCACTGGACACATTTCGTCAACTTTCTCCCCAGGCTCAATCTGAGATCGTGGATGAAGTGGTCGCGTCGATTCAGTCGCGTCGACCCAAGCGAAGCCGTCAACAGCCGAAGCATTATGAAGCATACAGTGCGGCGAGTCTGCCGGCGACGCGGCTAAATCTGATCGGCCCCAGGATCGTGATTGATGCCGCATGTGCGTCGTCGTTGTATGCGTTGCAGCAGGCGGTGATGGCGATGCGTGCAGGGCTCATTGATGCAGCGATCGTCGGTGGAGCAACGACGAATGGTGTTGACAATCTGATTTTGTTTTCGCAGTCGCAGGCATGTAGTGCAGAGGGTTCGTTTCCATTTGATCAACATGCCAGTGGACTGGTGAGTTCGGAGGGATATGCTGCGATTGTCGTGACGACGCGTTCGCGAGCGTTGGCTGGTGGACATCGGATTCTGGCGACAATTGACGGGGTGGGAGTGGCTTCGGATGGTCGAGGGAAGTCACTATGGGCGCCACGCAAAGAGGGGCAGGTTCTCGCGATTCAAAGAGCCTATGAAGAGTTGCCATTGGATATCGATTATCTGGAGGCCCATGCAACAGGGACACAGCTTGGCGATGCGACCGAGTTGGAAACCGTCACTGAGTTGCGAAAAAATGGAGGAGCACCACGTCCGCTGCTGATGGGGAGCGTGAAGTCGAATCTTGGACATACTCTGGAAACGGCTGGTCTGGTGGGGATGATCAAGTTGATTTTGTCGATGAGCCGTGGCGAGATACCGCCGACGGTGAATTTTCAGGAGGCGACTTCAGGATTTGACTGGTCGCAGCAATCGGTGCGGATTGTCGATCAGTCGACGAAATGGCCAGCGGGTCTTTTAGGACAAAGTTCTGATGCGCAAAAGTCTTCCCAAGTGGGAACTCATCGAAAAGGTGCGGTGAGCGCATTTGGGATTGGTGGATTGAATGCGCATGTGGCTGTTGGTGGCGTTGGTCAGTTGCAGGGGGGCGAGGGGAAAACAAGACTGCAAATTTCTACAACTCCAGTAAGGGAACCGATCGCGATTTTGGGGCGGGGTGTGGTGTTGCCAGGCGCAACGTCGATGGCGGAGTTTCGTAGAGGGTATGAAAAGAATGAGTCATTCATTCGGGAACTGCCGGCAGAGCGTTGGCGTGGTCGTGATTCGAGGGTATTTCGTGAGCCAGACGTGATGTCGCAGGGGGCATTCATTGAAGGCTATCAATTTCAGAGCCAGCAATTCCGAATTCCTCCCAAACAGGTTAAACAGTCAAATCCAATTCAGATGATGCTTTTGGATGCCGTCTCGCAGGCATTGAATGAATGCGGTTTGCAGTCTGTAGAAGGGAAGCCGACAGATGATTGGAACCGCAAACAGACTGGAGTCGTCATCGGGACCGTCTTTGGCGGAGAGTTTTCCAATCAGTTGCAGTTTGGATTGCGATTGCCAGAGATTTGCCGTGAACTGCATCGGGCATTGCGTGAGCGGGGGGTGAACGAAACGACGATTGAGGAAATGCTCAAAAGGTTTCGTGAGACGTATTTGTCGACGAGACCGGCCTTGCTGGATGAGACAGGCAGTTTTACAGCGAGCACGCTTTCGTCTCGGATTGCCAAGTCTTTTGATTGCATGGGGGGGGCGTGTTCCATTGATGCCGATGATACTTCGGATGTCGCCGGGCTGCGTCTGGCGATGGAACAGCTTTATGCTGGCAACTGGACGACAGCGATCTGCGGAACGGCGCAGCGATCTTTGGATCTGGCGTCGTACCAGGAGTTGATACAGTCGGGCAAATTGCTGGAGAGTGGAGACGTCAAAAAGATTTTGAACAATGGTGTAGGAGTGATTCCAGGAGAAGGAGTCGCTGTGTTTGTGTTACAGCGACTTTCAGACGCTCAGAAGTCGGAGTTGCCGATCTTTGGGATTATCCATGATGTTTCGATGCACATCCCTGCAACCAAAGAGCGGATGTCAAGTCGTGTGATGGCCTCGAATCCTCAGGTTGCCCAGAAGTATGGTTATCTGGTCGGATCGCAGCGATTCGTCGATTTGATGCATCAAACGGTGACATGGGAATCGGCAAAGAGAGAGGGAAGAATCGTTGCTGATTCAACAATAATCGTTGCAACCGCCCATGATCACGCGACATACTGGATGACCTGCACCGATCCGTCTCGTACGACGTTGAACACTGATGAGCAATTGCGAATTGAAAAGATGCGTCAGGACGTTGTTCCGCCATCGAAAAATAAAGAACTTGAACAGAACGTTGATCGACCCGCCATGATGATTTCTAAGAGAGTGACAACAGAAAATCCCAGACGAGAGACTCTCTCCGGATTGCCAACGGCGATCCGGATTGAAGCGGCGACGTTGAGTGAGTTGGTTTTGCAACTCGAGTTATTGAAGAATTCCAGTGAAGCATTGCCCGTTGTTTCGGAGTTTACAAAGCCTGTTCGCTGCAGTTTATTGTTGGAATCAGAGACTCCGCTGGGAGTGCGTGTCTCGAAGATGCTCTCGGAGATCGGCAAAGGGAAGACGCGTGGTGTGTTTGAAACTTCGCGGGCGATTGTCTGGCAGATGGGACAAACACGCTCGAGGATGGCGTGGGTCTATCCGGGACAGGGGTCTTACTATGATGGCCTTGAGAGTTCCCTGATCGGTGATGTCGAAGGAACTCAGTTTGTCGAGCAGATTGACCGTTTGTTATTGAATCTGGGATGTGAGAGCGTAGGAGCGTTGTTGCGAGGGGAGCGGACCTACCATCCTGGCGACATCTGGTCCAATCAGATCTGGATGTTGACCTTGAGTCTATTACTGACGGAGCGACTGAAGCGTGAGGGTCTGCGTCCTGAGATGGTGTTGGGACATAGTTTTGGAGATTATGCAGCTTATGTGGCTGCCGGTTGTGTGGATCTTGATCAGGTCTTGAGGCTGGTCAAGCATCGTGCCGATGCTGTCTCGATGATGGTTCGAGAGGCTGGCAAGTTGATTTCGGTGCGTGGACGATTGAGTGAGGTCAGTCGTGTGATTGCAGAAAAACAGTTGCC
>JBGSVC010000453.1:0-17674 GCA_041753175.1 Planctomycetaceae bacterium | reverse complement strand
GGCGGCGGCGGCGGTGGCCGTGGTGGCGACCGCGGAGACCGTGGCGATCGACGTTATTAATAGCTGTTCGCTCTGACCTCTCCCTTTGAGTTCCTCATCCGGATTCTCAGTCTGTGGGCCAGCAACGATGTATTCACAAAGTCAGCAACTGTCATGGTTGCTGACTTTTTTTGTGGGCATTGCACCGATTTTTGTGCGCATTGCACCAGGCTTATTCTGACCCGCTCCGGTGATTTCACTCCGATGTTTAACTTGGCCAGCGAAATGTCGTCATGAAGAGGAGCCTTGTTTGATCTGCGGGCGATGGAGCGCCAGATCTTCATCGGTCAGATTTCTATCTGCCAGATAAAAGCTGATGGCCATGAGAAGTGCGCAGAGGGCACCGAGTCGAAACATGACTTGAAAGCCGAATTGATCGATGGTCCAGCCAATCATCGGCGAGAATATCAGTGCCCCAATATCAACGCTGCCCAGGACAACGGAATTGGCAGTTCCCTGATACTCCTTTGGAAAACATTTCGTCGTCAGCGAGACGACGCAGGGAAAGAGCAATGCGTGTCCGAATCCGGAGAGAATCGCTGGAAAGACCAAATGCCAGGGGAGTGTGACCCAAGGCAGACAAAGCAATCCCAGGGAATGAGCACACAGGCCGATGACGATCAGCAGACGTCGACTCATGACCCGTATCCAGCTTGTGGTCAAAAGTCTTAAAAAGAATGCTGAGATCGCATAGCTACTAAAATACCAGCCTATGCCTGCAAACCCTAGGGAATGGGCAAAGCGCGTCAGAAAGACAGTCGAGATGGTAAAGCACATCCCCATGATCGTAGAAACAAGGATGATCAGTCCTGGCCAATAGCGCCAGATCAACGGGAGGAGTGTGGGGGTGTGGTTGGGTTCTTCATGGACATCATCGTGAGTCATGATCAATGCCAAAAAAAGATAAAAAGTTCCCAACCCGGCGGCAGTTGAAAACAGAATCAGGTATCGAAAAGATTCATTGGAAATGGTTCCAGTCAGATAATCCCCCAAAAGCGCGCCTGTGATCATCCCGACAAACCCACTGGAGCCGAGTACCCCGATGACTTCAGTTCGTCGATGAATCGGGACGCGGCCTTGAATGTGGACCATTGAGCAGGTCAACATCGAGCCAATGCCGATGGCGTAAAATGCTCGAGAGAGATAAATTTGCCAGGAGATCGTCTCGGCGAACGCCAAACCCAGTGCGCCGAGGATGTAGATCAACGAAGAGACAATCCAGATGATGCGTGTGCCATAACGGTCAACCATTTGTCCCAGAAGTAGTCGACTGGCCAGTCCGCAGACGGTTCCCAGACTGGCGATGGTGCCGGTGATGGTGTTGTCGCCTCCCAGATATGTCACCATATCAGCGAATCGAAAACTCAAGGCATTCGCGGTGACAATGACCAGATTGGCGAGGTAAGCGATCCAGAAGATGCGATCATAGATAACTGCCTGTCGGTCTGATTCGGTCACAATAGGAGCAGGCAGAGATGACATTCAAATGACTTTATTGATGGATAGTTTCGCGATTGGGTGGCAGTATTCGGTGGCAGTATTCGGTGGCAATGGGAAGGTAGGGTGGAAATCTGGTGCTGAGAATGATCAGAATTGAGATCAATCAGGTACGTGAGAAATCGTAGCCCGACTTGTTTCTAACATGATAATTCGCGGCAGGACAGAGCAGGACAAGCTCTGTTGACGAAAGACCAACAGATCCATGCATGTCGATTATTAAGGAGGAGGAGAGGGTGATTTATCCGCCAAATGCGGTGTAGCGTCTGGCACCGCGGGTGTAAATCAAGCGACAGGCAATCGTCAAGCCGATGACCCAGCCGAGTTCGATGAGCAGTTCTCGGGCGATGCCAGCCGAATCATATTTTCCCAGCAGGATGGCGCAGGGAGTGTAGGCAGTGTATTTGAACGGGAGAAATGAGATGGCCCATTCCAGTCGATCGGGGAGCCAGTCGAGAGGTATCATATGACCTGACAGGAAATAGTTGAGCATCATGTAGATGAAGATCAAAGAGCTGATTTCCAAAAACCAGAACGAAGCCAGACCAAGCAGGCATTCAATCAAAAACCCGATCAGAAACGCCATGATCAGCGAGAGAAAAAAGGAGAGCCCCATCAGCCAGGTGATTTCCTGGGTAAAGTATTGTCGACACAAATAGAAGACGATGGCATACGGGAGAAAGGCGAAGATATAGTAAACGAGTTTGTGTGCGATGCGATACCAGAGCAGGAAGCCGATCAGGTCAACGGGTTGCGTCATAAATTTTTTGATGCTGCCATCACGGACATCAGAGGCGATTCCGGAAGCCAGCCCGGGCATGCTGGAAAACGCCCGAGCAACCATCGTGAGCAGATAGTAGGCGACCATATCGGGATAGGAATAGTTGTTGAGAGAAGCGGTTTGATGTGAAGTACCGACCTGATACACGGCGCTCCAGAGAAAGATCTGGGTCACAAGAGGAAGAAAGCGTACGAACGTAGAAAACAGAAAGTCTGCCCTGTAGGTCAGGCGTTCAGAGATGCTGATTCTGAAGATTTCAAAGTATACGCGCATCGATACGATCATGCCGAGGCTTCCTGCAGGGCAGGGCGGGCAAACAGCTCTGCAAACATTTCTTCGATCGGACGTTCCTGCACACTGACATCTTCAAGCGGAAAGTCTGAGAGAATTTCAGACAGGAGCGACGGGATTTCCGACTTATTGAGCCTGAGTTTGACAGTCAGGGGGGTTTGTTCGAGAACTTCTCCGTAGCGGGAAAGGGATTGTGTCGAGACTGCATGGCTGAATTTGAGGGACACTATTTTTTGAGTGCTCAACTGGCCAAGGACGTCTGTCAACAGACCATCATGCTTGATCAAGCCATCGTCGATGATGATCACACGTTTGCATAGCGCTTCAACATCTTTCATATAATGGCTGGTGAGAAGAACCGTGATCTGCTGATGCTGCTGGTAGTATTTCAGAAACTGCTGGACATTATTCTGCGAGATGACATCCAGCCCTATGGTCGGTTCATCGAGAAAGAGGACTTCGGGATCATGCAGGAGTGCCGCGATGAGTTCCATGCGCATGCGTTGCCCCAGGGAGAGTTCGCGGACGGCTTGTGAGAGTTGGGGACGAACTTGCAGGAGTTCAGTGAGTTCATCGAGGCGCTTTTGATACCTTGTTGTTTCGATGCGGTAGATCTCTTTGTGGAGACGAAACGACTCAAGAGCAGGCAGATCCCACCAGAGTTGATTTTTCTGGCCCATGAGCAAAGAAAACCGTCGACGGTAGGCGTTTTCGCGTTTCCAGGGGACATATCCGAGAACGGTTGCATGCCCGGAGGTGGGGGTTAGGAGTCCGGAGAGGAGTTTGAGGCTGGTGGTTTTTCCGGCCCCGTTGGGACCGAGAAAGCCGACCATTTCCCCTTTTTCGACATTGAAACTGATGTCGCGAACAGCGTGGATGTTTTTGTAGTCTCGTTGAACGAGACCGCGCACCATCGGCCAAAAGCCATCTTGTTGTTTGGAGACGCGAAAGGTTCTGTGGAGATTTTTGACAACGACGACACTCATACTGGCATTCTAGTCGTGTCGAATGGACTCGTCGAGTCTGGGGTGGGGGCGGAACAAGTGAAGGGGAGAGGTCAACCAGCCCGTGCTTCGAAAATCCTGCCAGCGATTGGGCATTAAAAAAGCGGGCGAGAATGATCTCGTCCGCTTTTTTTAGACTCCGTTGAAACCGTCAAGCTCTATCTGGGTTGAGTGGCTGCAATGTTTGATTGTTTGAGAAGTTTCAGATAGTCAACAGCGATCTGGAGGACTTCGTTGTTGTAGTAGTTGGAAGGGAAGATCTTCTCATCTTTGTTTTCAGCCAAAGCTTTTTCCATGGCAGCTTCCTGATCCTGAAGTTCTTCGCTTGTCGACTCACGATCCATTTTCATCTCGGCTTCATTGAGCGAGACGGTTTTACGATTCTTGATTTCCAGATACTTGTTGATAGTTTTCTGGAGATCAGCGAATTCGGTGTTGTGGGTGACGCGATCTTTGCTGCGCGATTCAAGATCGAGCTTCATCGGTTCGCTGATAAAGCCCAGTTTCTGGAAGCGGGCTTGCGGGATGTGGTCGAACTCAAGGGCGTTATCGAGATAGGATTCACCCAGTTCCATATTGTCTGTCAGAGAAGGGAGGACGACATCGGAACGGACACCGCGATTTTGGGTGCTATCGCCGTTGACGCGGTAGAATTGTTGAATGGTGAGTTTCAATGCTCCGCGATCTTTGGCCTGGAAAATACGAAACATCTGGCTGTCGACAGGCATGACGTTTTGGACGGTCCCTTTGCCATGGGTCGTCGTGTCACCGACGATCAAACCGCGATTATAATCTTTAATAACGCCTGCAAAGATTTCCGAAGCAGAAGCAGAGAGTCTGTTGCAGATAACGACCATCGGGCCATTCCAGGCGACTCCTGGTGTTTCATCGTCGTGAGATTTAACGCGACCAGATTGTTCTTTGACCTGAACGACAGGCCCTTTGTCGACGAATAAACCGGAGACATCGATGGCTTCTGTCAGGGCACCTCCGCCGTTACCACGCAGGTCAATAACGACGATCTCGACATTTTGCTGACGGAAATCGGCGAGAACTTTTGCGACATCAACGGTTGTGCTTTTGAAATTGTCGACGCCTTGTTGAGCACCACTAAAATCCCGGTAGAACGAGGGAATATTGATGACACCAACGATTGAGGGTCTACCGATGGCATCCTGAGTGTTGATGACGCGGCCTTTGACTTCCTGCTGAGAAAGTTCGATTTTCTGTCGTGTCAGATTGTAGATGACGATATCACCCGATTTTGCTTTTTTGACTTGAAGTCGGACAATTGTGCCGCGGGTTCCTCGAATAAGTTCGACCACTTTGCTGAGTTTCATTTCAACAACATCGACGATCTCGCCGGATTCCTGCCCGACGCCGATAATTTTATCATCGACCATGAGGTTTCCATCTTTGGCAGCGGCACCACCGGGCATGACTTCGGCGACGGTGGTGTAGCCATCTTCAGAACGCAGGGCAGCGCCAATGCCATCGAGGCTCAGTCGCATGTTGATCTGGAAATCTTCCAGTGTCCGAGGTGACATATAACTGGAGTGTGGATCGAAGCATTGTGTCATGGCTGAGAGGTAGACTTCGAGGATTTCCACCGAATCCATCTGATGCCACATGCGGGAGATACTGCGATAGCGTTTATGAAGTCGGTCACGAATTTCTGCAATCGACTCTTCGGGTGTGAGTACCTTGATCGGCTCATCATCGCCGGGTTCAACTTTAGATGGATCATGAGCGGAGGCCATCTTCTTTTCGTCGTCGAGTTTGAGCGTCAAGACGCTGTATTTGATGCGTTTTCTCCAACGGTCGTCGAGTTCATCTTTAGTTTTGGCCCAGGTCATATCGTCAGCATCTGCGAGCATCGTTTCCTGAACGGAGAAATCGAAGTCCTGATCGATGAGAGACTGAGCGAGTTGGGTTCGTTCATCGACGCGTTTCAGAAAGGTCTCGAAAACGACGTAAGCAAAATCAACTTTTCCCTGCTTGAGCATATCGTCAAGAGATTTGCGGTACTTGTTGAATTCAGTGATGTCTGATTCGAAGAAATAAAGTTTTTGAGGGTCGAGATCCTTGATGTATTTATCGACGAGTTTGCTGGAGATGTTGTCGTCGATGCGGGCTTGGCTGAGATGGAAATTTTCGACAAGTTTGGCCACCAGTTGAGTGGTGGTGGTTTCATCGGGGTCGCGGTTGGCAAACTGTTGTGCGAATATACTGGTCGCCACCAGGACAAGCATGGCTGAGATTGCAGTGGCGCTCATCCGGGAAAAGTATCTCTGCATGGTCTATCGTTCCAATCCAAGTCGATTGACAGTGTAAACTGAGTGTGTTGACTAATGGTTGTGTCTGCGGCATCGGTGAAAATGATTTTCAGCCGGATGTCTGGTCCTGGAAACGCCATTCTTGTGACGCCGCGAGGTGACAGACAGAGGAGTTGAGACTCGTCAAAAGTTGAACAGTGAAGACGACTTCTGACAAAACTCACAATGCGAGCATAGTCATCGTATTCAAATCTGAAAATGGGGACAAGACGTGATTTTGGCCTCACGAAATCAGGCAGCGGTAAAAGCTCAGATCTGTACACGTCAGATCGATTGGTGATTCGGAAGAGCGATTGAATCACGACAGTGAATAGATTTTGAAGAGCACTTCTTAGATGTCGTTATCGGCGCTTGCAGTTTGTTTGATAGCCGGAGCATTGGTGACGGTTTCGTCGGCGGGAAGTTTGGATTCGAGTTCGAGGTTTTCTTTGGCCAGATCAAGGATCTGATTGTATTTGGCGAAGAGTTCTTCACGGAGTTGTTCAAGGACCGCGAGTTCCTGATTGCGTGCCTGTTCTTCTTCAAGAATGGTCGAGACCAGTCCTTTCTTCAGAAGTTCGGTGGCATTCTTTTGATTGGCGGTCAGACCGTTGAGTTCTGCGATGCGTTGATCGAGTTGAGAGATGGCTTCGGTGAGCAGTTCTTGTTGGACATTGAGATTCTGGAGTCGTTCGATGGTCATTTCTTCGGCGACAGCAAACTGGATGGCCAATTCATCGAAGCGGTTAACCTGACCGGGTGGCATTTCGCTGCGCAGTCGCCAGTTTCCCGGTTGCCATGTGTTGACTTCGCCGGGAAGAGGAGTTCGCATCAGACGGAGCGTGGCATTGTTGGCATTGATTTCCATCGCCTTAAATTGACCAACGTAAATCATCCCACCAGAATTCTGGTCGGGTTGAAAGGCGAAGATCGTGGGCATCAATGAACCATCAACACCTTCTCGAGTCAGGCCAGCCGAGGAACCGATGCCGACCTGAATAATTCCTGCTTGAGGATTGAACAGTTGCGTGCGGACATTGTCCCAGACTTGCCCCCAGCCGACAGAAGCCCGACTAAGTTCGGTGTATTGGGAGTTAATTTCTTTTCGTTTTTCAGCCAGTCGAACTGTGACGTCTTCATATTTTTCACGAGCCGTCTGAACGGACTTCTGCCAGGAATCACGATGATTGAGCAAAGAGGCAGTCAGACCGAAGGCCAACGCTCCAAGGAGCATTGTCAAAGCCAACAGGATATTTCCGAAAGTCGTCATGAAAAGTCCAATATTGTCTGGAAAGAAACTTCGTCTCCAGGCGAAATTGCGGTCGGCAAATCGCGATGAGAGGAAACGAGCGGTCTTAAATCCTGTTTCACAAGAATATGCATCGGCAGGCTGGCTTGTGGCAAAAGAGCCATTCGAATGGATTGGGTGACGAAAAACTAAGCCAGTGTGGGGGAAATTGCATATCCCGAACAACTGTATCTTACGCTGTGTTCGAAAGATCGGTCAAGAACGAAGAGTGCGCAGAGCAGTGGAGGAGTCACTTTTTTAACGATTGTAACACGCAGGAAGATTGCAGGACCTTACCGCGTGTTGGAAATCGACACCGTGTCGGAACTTCATCAATCCAAAAAACACCAGAAGCCGGACGTCTTTGTTGATTTCAACCTGGAAGCATGCTGCACATTTTGAAAAATCAAAGGGCAGCTCAATTCGCGGGATGAATTACCTCTGAATGAGAGCATCGGAGCGCAGGGAGTTAGCGCGATCGAGAATTTCATCGTTGGGGATGAGCAGTTTGGGTTGCATATGGTAGTCGAATTCGTGTCGATTCTGGACGCGGAAGGGGAGAAAGTTGTCGGATACAAAATCGAGTGGATAAACCTGATACCACGGGGGCCGGACGGTCTGGAGGGTGGTGAGTGTTTCGTATCCATCTTTGATCAACGTTATTTCGCGGGTGCCATAGTGAGTAAAATCAACCGCGACGGGTGTAAATCCGATTTCCTGACCATCAATTTTGACCATCGCGCCAGGTGGGTCGGTGCGTACCGTCATCCGTCGGTTGACGCTCATGCAGCCGGGGGCTGTGCTGAGTGCACCCAGAAACAACATCCATGGAATAACGTGTCGGATCTGCATATCTATCGATGATCACGGGGAACGATAAGCGGGGCGCGTAAGACTTCTCTCGGTCACGTCCCGTTGAGGCCGGAAATCTACCATGTCGTGGCCTCTTAGCAAAGACCAGATTTATCGCTGGAGAATCTGGATGTAATGGCCTTGTGGTGGGAGAGAAGTTGTGACATGGTCGTGTTATTTCGGGTCAAACCCAATAAAGAAGTCAAGACAGCTAGTGAAAAGATCAATAGGCTTCGATATAGTGAATGAAGGCCGATGATGATCTGCAGGTAGTAGAGAATTTCCTCCACGATCGCCTGAACTTAAATCGTTTGCTCGGCTGTTGACTGAGATATGAAAGCTAACGCGTTATGAGATGGGATCAGGTTGTTCAGTACGCGATCAAAACCGATACCGGGATGAAGCGTGCCAACAACCAGGACAAAGCGTTCGCGACCTTGTGTGCCAACCATGATCATTGGCGTGAGCAGGGGCATTTGTTCATTGTGGCAGACGGCATGGGAGGTCATGCTGTCGGAGATCTGGCGAGCAAGATCGCGGTGGAAACATTGCAGCATACGTTTCAGAAAATGAATAATCAGACAACTCGCGAGCTGATTGAAAATGCTTATCGTGCTGCCAACACCGAAATTAACCGACGTGGGACACTCAATCGTGAATTCCACCGGATGGGAACGACGTGTACGACGCTCGTACTCAATCATCAGGGAGCGTGGGTCGGGCATGTGGGCGATTCACGGGCGTATCGGATTCGTGGGACGCGGATCGATCAGATGACCTTCGATCATTCGCTGCAATGGGAATTGGCCCGCAAGCATAAAAAAACTCTCAAAGAGATTCAGAAAACAGAGCCTAAAAATGTGCTCACACGGTCATTAGGACCAGAAAAAGAGATGCCCATCGATGTCGAAGGGCCGTTTCCGGTTTTGCCGGGTGATGTGTATGTGTTGTGCTCCGACGGGTTGACGAACTACCTTTCGGATTCGGAAATCGGCATGATCGCTGCGCTCCTGGAACCGGGAGAAGCCTGTCGGATGCTCGTCAATCTGGCGAATCTTCGCGGCGGAGCCGATAACGTCACTGTGGTCATTGCCCATGTCAATCCGGCTGAAGACAGCAATATTCTGTTGCCTGAACCTCCGATGATCTCGGCTCCGTCGACCGTCGATTTGACGGCGTTGAATGTGGGCGTGTGTGCGACGGCGTTTTTGCTGGCGATGGGCATCGTGTTGATTGTGGCCAAGTATACGATTGAAGGCCTTGTTTTGACGTCGCTCTCGGGGACGGCACTGTTCTGGTTGGCCGTCACACTCGTGCAACGGTCGCGTCATGAACAGTCCGACAAAATTGCCAGTAATCCGGAAGACACGATCTTCTGGCGACCTTATCGAACAGCAAACGCCTCTTTTAACAGCGATTTGTTTGAAGAGATTGTCCGGGTTTCGAATGAACTTGAAGAATTGGCCAACGATCGAGGTTGGGCGTTTGATTGGGATCGTCAGCAGCGTCTGTATAAAGAAGCCAACCAAAAAATTGAAAAGCATCGCTATGATAAGGCGTTGCAGGCATATTCAGCGGCGATCGATGCCTTGATTGATGCCATGAAGAAAACGGATTCCCGGGCGATTTCGTCGAGCGATACTCAGAGTGAATAAGCATTGTTTGTTCATCGTCGCTGCCATTCGTATCGCTGTAAATACTGCACAATTCCGCTGTGTCAGGTAACTGTCGCCTTGACGCGTTGAGAATAATCGCGATATTCCCACACAAAAGGTTTTCTCCCTATCGATTTTCTTAGAAACATCACTGGATGCTACGCCTGTCACCTCGATTTGTGATCCGATGCCTGGTGATTATGGCTTGTGTGATGAGTCATACGAGCGTCTGTGTGGGGTTGGCTTATGGACAGTTGAGTCGCCTGTTGCTTGTCGATGAGACGCGGGCTCCTGAAAACTTTTCGTGGATGCCCGATGGTCATGTGATGCCTGAAGCGCAGCAACCGGGCATTTATCAAACAGAACCCTATTCTTCCGGGCAAGCCGAAACTTTGTCTTTGGCTCCCGCGCAGACAAGTTGGCTGGATGAAGGCTGGTTTGAACGCAAATCGACGACTCTGACCGGAACTGCGGTGCTGGGAAGTGGCGATGATTATGGCGTCACTGATTTTTCCATCAGCAGTGGTTATAAAGTGCGTGCGTTGCCGTTGTTGTCGTTTACGCCGTCGTATCAGATGCTGTTTTTGAATGGTCCTGAACGCACCGATCTGCCGGAAACGTTGTATCGTGCGAATGTGGATATTGCCTGGTTTCAGCCGCTGTCACAACAGTGGTTTTTGCAACTTGCCGTCACGCCTGGTGTCGCTGCTGATTTTCATACGACCAACTCTGATATGGTACGCATCATGGGACGAGCCCTGGCGTTTTATCAGGCCAACGAGCAATTCCAATGGGCTTTTGGCGCCGTATATCTGGCGAGAAATGATCTGCCAGTCCTGCCGGCAGTCGGGCTGATTTATACGCCCAGTGAGTTAACAAAGCTGGAGTTGATTTTCCCTCGTCCGAAATTTTCACATCAACTGAGCGCCGGGCATGAGAATTCTGTGTGGTGGTATGTCGCCGGGGAGTTGGGAGGCGGGACCTATGCAATTACCAGATCCAGTGGCGTGGAGGATGTCGTCTCATTGGGAGAATTCAAGTTGCTGACGGGAATCGAACATCGCTGGGGCAACGACCCGAAAAAGCAGGACATCTTGTTTTATGAAGTCGGGTATGTCTTTAATCGCCAGGTGGAATATGACTCGGAAATCGGGGATTATGATCCCAGTGGGGCCGTCGTGCTCAGAGCCGGCATCACTTTTTAATCGTGATGGGCAAAGTGACTTTCCATCTGTTATGCTGAGACGATGACAGAACGCTCACGTGACGATCACCTGCCCATTGACCACGACAAACTCGCCAGTCTGGCAGAGTTTGCCGCCGGGGCAGGGCATGAGATCAATAATCCCCTGGCGATTATTCTGGGCAAGGCACAATTGCTCCTCAAAGAGGAGGACGATCCGAGACGTCGTAACGAACTGGCATCCATTGCCGCGCAGGCTTACCGCATCAAACATATGATCGGCGACCTGATGCTTTTTGCGCGACCTCCGGCGGTGGTCCGCACGACCTTCGACGCTTCGCAGTCGGTCCACAACAGCGCTGAACGATTCGCCCGTGATTTTTTGGAAAAGGGCGTGACGCTGAAGACAAAGATCACTGCAGGAATAGAGCTGACAGCAGATCAAACGCAGTTTGAAATTGTGACATCGGAACTGTTATGCAACGCGCTGGCTGTCAGTCCGGTGAAGGGTGAGGTGTCGTTGGAACTGACAAATGTTGAGAGTGTGGTGCGATTAAGTATCAGTGACCAGGGCCCGGGCTTTTCTGAAAAAGACCGCCAACATGCCTTTGACCCCTTTTATTCGGGCAGCCCTGCGGGGCGAGGCCTGGGATTTGGCTTGTGCAAATGCTGGCGGATCGTGACGGGACACGGGGGGGAGATTGGGATTGAGTCTCGTGCCGGGCTAACACAGGTTTTCTCGATTTGGAAATAACACCTGAGATCGAGTTCTATCTAACCTTAAGTTTGCATAAATTTCAGTGATCCCTATTGGTATTCTTTTCGTTTGTCCCGAGGGCGCAAATGAAAAGGTTATTCATTCATGTTGATCACTCGTAGCCAATGCGATGTCTGCAAACGTATGTTGCAGATTTCAAAACCGGAACTGATGGGGACTCGAGTCATTTGCCCTGGATGCCAACATGAAATTTTATTAACCACTTGGTCACCCTCTGTTTCAACACCTGCTCCAGAAGCTGTCGATGGTGATGTCTCATTATTGCCTCCGCTTAAGCCAGATGCTTCACATTCACCGACATCGGTGATTGTGAAAAATCTACCTGGAAAAAAACGTGTTCGTCGGTCTGTATCTCGTATCCGGTCGATTAAAATTCCGTTATCACATCAAGGCGAGTTTAGTTGGAATGCCTTCTTGGAGAATTTGATACTCGCATCGGTCTTCGCGGCGATTGGAATCATCTGTCTGTTAGGATTCAATCTTCTAACCGGATTTGGCTGGGGATCGAGCCTGTTGATACTGGCATTCTTTAAAGAACCTATGATGGCTTCCTACCTGCTTCCTCTCATCAGTTTCGGAATGACTTCGATCATTGTAGGTGTCGTCACGAGCTGGGGAACATGTCAATTCTCAACCCAATCGCATCTCCTCGAAAAACAACTTGCCGTCGCAATGATGACTTTTCTGTCGATCTGGCTAACTCACTTTCTCAAGATTCTTTTATTGATCATGATTATTTTTCTCCCCTCAATTCAGCAAATCGACTTCGATAAAGAAATGGTCGTCCAATTTCTGCAAGAGAAGCAGCAGAATGAAGGCATCGTCGACGGACAAACCCTAGAAAAGTTATCGGAGAGATGGGATCACTCGGATAAGCTTCAGCGAGAAGAGATGGTATCGGAAGCTCGTGAGTTTCTATCCAGACAGGCCCGGTGGATGCCTGTGTGGATCTTTTTTTCTCCAGCATTCATTTTTTGCTGGATCGACCCTTGGGAAATTTTCTGGATGATTTTTGCAAGTTTTGCAGGGGCGATGCTGTGCATTAAAGATGAAAACGAAGATACGCTGGAGATTAATAGCTATAGCAACAATTAAACCCATCAATCTGAACTCAAGATTCGGACCTTAGCGAACTTTGTATCATGAATATGTTATCGCTACTAAATTTAGTCGATCAACAGAGAACCCATCACCACGTCACCATTCTTGGAACGCTGGGGGGAGGGGAGGGGAGTAACCGCGGAGGCGGGGTATCCAGGTCTGGGGATGCTGACTGGCATTGGAGCAGACCGGTTCTCAATTCGAGCTGTAACGCCTGGGGCATGTTGCGATGAAACGTCAGTTCGCCCGCGATCAGAGAAGCGGCCAAATGGCCATTGTGATAGGCCAAACGATTGTGGGTGGTGGCGGGAATGCGGGGATCGTCACCTAATATTCCAGTGAGGTTAAGGGGATCAGCGGCGGAGAGATAAACGAGTTCCTGTTCAGGAGGCTGGTCGCGGAGTGTGCGGAGTTCAGAAACGGTTTCAGCGCTGGCGAACTGCTCACCGGAAACGCCTTTGATAAATCGTCCACCTCGGATTTCGCCACGGGCTTCCAGCTTGCGGAAAAGGGAAACGAGTTGCCACCAGGGGGGCGCTCCCTGTTCTGTTTGCAGGATGTCTTTGAAGACAACGCCCCAGCGACGAAGCAGTTGCCAGGCCCATTGTTCGAGATGGTCTGTGCTGGGAGTCGACGGGCTATCAAGTTTCAATAGCGACCAGCGTCCCGTCTGGCCTGAGATGTGGCGTTGTCGCTGACGCATCACTCTGGGAAGTTGCTGTTGGGCGTGAGACGCCGATTGCTGACCGATAAGACCGCGTAACCCTGAGAATCCATCGGAGGTGACAACGCCGCGTGAGACCAGTTCGCCTAAGACGTCGGTCAGTTGAGTGGGCATTAATTGCATCGTGTGTTGCAAGTCGGTGGCGAAGATCGCGCCTTGAGAGGTCAATAATTCCACCGCCTGACGAGCCGGGGACGAGAGATCATCAAGTTCACGAGGGGGTGTTTTTAAGCAAAGCCAACCAAGATCATCACGCAAATACAAACTGATCGGGGCAAACTTTGAAAGGCTGACCATGGGTCGTGCCTTGCGTTCCGAGAGGGCAGGTGGAAAGAGGCGTCCCCAACTGACTTCGCCCGTAAAACATAATTCATCCAACCAGGCAGATTGATAATCGGCGACACGCTGAGCAAGCACATCAGGCTCCCATGCGGCAGCCTGGACATCCAGACCTTGCAACTGCGCGACGACTTCAAACAGTCCAGCAACGGCCTGTTTGTGATGACCTGCAAGAATCCCCTGATGACGCGTGAGGAACCGCATGAATGTCGGCAACGTGACCGGTTCGATCTGTTGGCGAAGCCCTTCGACGGTGAGGCGATGAATCCGGGAAAGAAGTCGGCGGTGACACCATTCCAGAGGGAGTGTTGTCTGTGCTGAATCAGTCGGACTGGACGAAGCGGGGCTGGCTTCGGAACTGCACTCGGGAGTGAAGTGACCTCTGAGCAGACTCCCTTCTCCTTCCAAAGCCTCCAGGGCTGCAAAGCACTGGTCATACGTGAAACCGGTGCGAATCGAGATGGTTTGTGTGGTCAGTGGACCTGCCAGTTCCATCAATCCTCGGACAATCGCGACGCGGGCTGTGACATCATCCCAGTCGTGTTTGACTGTCTGAGGAACACTCACCTGCGGCTGACACTGTGCAGCAGGATCAAGCGCTTTGACGGCGGGCAATCTTTCCGCAGCGACGAGGACATGCAGGGAGGGAATCGACGAGTCACCGAGATTGATTGTGACCTGGGTGGCACGTTTGTCTTGAGCGAGTATGTGAAACATCGCCATCCAACTGGCTGCTTCGTTCACAGGGAGAGCAATCCGTCCCAGGAGTAAGTCGTGGAGTTCATCAGGAGTACGGACTTGAGGCTGAGCGTCGCTGACGACCGTTTGAATCGCCAGAGGATCCAGTCGCCCCAGATCAGAGACCGACTCGACGGAAAACGATCGCTTCATCTGCACAGCGCGAGCGCGTCGATCCTGAACTTCTCCCCCATCCAGAAAGGCATAAGGCATGGCGTTGAGAAGTTCGTAGCTGAAGGGCGATGGTTCCCGGGTGTCGCGGGCAATCATCGTGATCTCGCCTCGTTCGATCGCAGAGAGGACGTTTTCAATCGCTGCCAGATCGAACGCTTCCTCCATGCAGTCTCTGAGGGTTTGTTGAACAAGAGGGTGATCGGGGAATTCGTGGTCGCCGACATGTTCTTCTTGACAGCCGGTTAGTTTGGGAAAGACGGCAGTGAGCAGATCATCGGCACGAAATCGCTGCAGGGGAGGGGGGACTTTCTGGCCGTTTCGTCGACGCTCGACGAGCAAACCGCTGGTGACATTCCAGCGCCAACGAAGTTGGAATGTGGGAACATAAATAACCGCCTGCTCCAGCATATTGCGAACATTGGCAGCAGTGAGCATGGGAAACAGCGATTCCAGTGGGAAACTATGTTGTGGTCCCAGAGTAAGGATGAAACCGTCATCATCAGCGGTGGCCTGAAGTTCAAAATCGAACGAGCGACAAAAGCGTTTGCGCATGGCCAGTCCCCAGCCACGAGTGATCCGACTTCCAAAAGGAGCATGCACAACGACCTGCATTCCACCTGTCTGATCAAAGAAACGCTCGAAAACAATTTTCTTTTGAGACGGGACACATCCTAATGCGGCATGCTGGGCGGCGATATATTCACTGGCCTGTCGTGCATCATCGTGCGAACAGCAACATTGCTCTGACAGAGGTTCGACGAGAATTTCCAACGCCTGTGTCGACTGTTCGAATTGGGCATATGTCGAAATAATGCGACGTTCGAGTTCTTCGCGCAAGGAGGAAACTTCTTCGGAGAGTTCGAACGTTCGTCCGGGGGCTTCACCCTGCCAGAAAGGAATTGTCGGTGGTGCGCCATGGGCATCAGAGACGACAAGGTCACCGCCCCGGATGCCGACGATCCGCCAACTGGAATTACCGAGCAGAAAGATATCACCGCCGCTGCTTTCAACTGCAAATTCTTCGTCGACAGAACCGACAACGATTTTGTCTTCAGCCGTCACCACACGATAGGAACCGACTTCTGGAATCGAGCCTGCGTTGTTGACAGCGGTGATGCGTGCGCCTTTGCGAGCCCTGACTTTTTTGCCGACGTGGTCGTGGTGCAGGAACACATGGCTACGACCGTTGTTGTGGGTTATCCCTTCGCTGAGCACTTGCAGGATGTCGTCGAAATCTTTGCGTGTCAGCTTCTGATAAGGAGTCGCGCTCCGGCAGAGGTCGTAGAGAGCATCAGTGCTCCATTCTTCAACGCAGACTTCAGCGACGATCTGTTGGGCGAGTACATCCAAAGGTGCGTTTCGAAATTGAATTGAATCCAGATGTCCAAGTTTGACAGCGCGGATCAGCGCCATCGCTTCAATGAGTTCGTCGCGCGTCAGAGCCAGCAGTCGACCTTTGGGAATTAAGCCCAGCGCGTGACCGGAGCGTCCTATGCGTTGCAGGAATGCTGAGATCGCGCGGGGTGATCCGATCTGAATCACGAGGTCGATGTAACCGATATCGATTCCCATCTCCAGGGATGCCGTCGCGACAACAGCTTTGAGTTGCCCCGTTTTCAGTCGTTGTTCGGTCGCCAGACGAATTTCAGCCGAGAGTGACCCATGATGCGAACTGACGGCGTCGTCACCGAGGATTTGAGTCAACTGATGGCTCATGCGTTCAGCCATTCGTCTTGTATTGACGAAGATCAACGTGCTGCGGTGAGAGTTGATCAGTTCGACAATCTGATGATTGAGTTCGGCCCATTGTTCATGAGAACAAACGGCGGAGAGTTCGGAATCAGGGGTGAGGATTTGAAGATCCAGAGTGCGATGATAACCGATGTCGACGATCGAGACGCCAGCGTGGTGCAACAGGTGAGCGGTTGGCTGATCGATTGGGGATTGATCGATTGGGGATTGATCGATCTGGGATTGTTTGGTGTCGGAAATTGGTGAGAGAGGCTGATCGAGGTTCGGTGAAACGTCTTTAACGACTTGGTCTGCACAGGTCGCTTCTTCACAGATCTCATCGATACAGAGAGGGAATAATTGCTTTTGTCGAGGAGACACGTTGGATAATGCATGTGCTTTTGTCGCTCGCGCATCACTCTGGCCGACTAAAAACTCTGCAACGCGTTCCAGAGGTTTTTGTGTCGCCGACAGACCGATACGTTGCAGTCGATGCGGAACCAGATGTTCAAGTCGCTCAAGTGTCAGCGACAAGTGGGCTCCCCGTTTATCGCGGGTGAGGGCGTGGATCTCATCGATGATCACCGTTCGAACCGATTTCAAATTCTTGCGGCTCTTCTCGGCCGTGAGCATCAGATAGAGCGATTCTGGCGTCGTGACAAGAATGTGAGGAGGACGTTTATTGAGTTTTTGACGTTCATGCGACGAGGTATCCCCCGTCCGCAGACCGACAGAGATCGCGGGGAATTTGATACCAAGACGGTCAGCGGTTTCGGCCAGTTCCCGGAGCGGGCCGGTCAAACTTTTATGCATGTCGTTGGAGAGCGCACGCAGGGGAGAGACATAGACAATCTGCGTGGTGTTGATCGGCTCGCCGGAGAGAAGCGACTTGAGAAGCCGATCGATGATGGCCAGAAACGCCGTCAACGTCTTGCCGGAGCCGGTCGGAGCGGCGATGAGGGCGTGCTCTTCATGGGCAATTCGTGGCCAGCCATGACATTGAGGAGGGGTGGGCGCGCGGAACTTGGATTCAAACCACTCGCGGATGATGGGGTGAAAACTCTCTAAAGACATCCTTATCCTCCAAGCGAATCATAGCGGATTTGGAAGTCGGTCACAATTTGAGATTGTCAATCTTACAAAACATCGACAGACGAACATCCTGACGGTTGTCGCGCGGCGAT
>JBGSVC010000452.1:0-13165 GCA_041753175.1 Planctomycetaceae bacterium | reverse complement strand
GGGTGATGGTCAGGTTTTTGAGTTGGTCATGAAACAGACCATCGAGTTGAGACAACGTCGCGTTGTCGTTGGCACGCAGGGCATCACGCAGACGCCCCAGCAGATCGAATAGCCCCGGAGGGCGTTGAGGATGAGTGTCTGTTCCCACGAGGTCGACGTTTCCTGCCCCCACTCCCGTCAGTCCCAATCCATCGGCCGTCAGACTGCTGGCAATTGTCAGATCACCCGTGCCAGAACGATCCGTGATTTGAATGCCAGTTCCAGCCGTCGTGACATCAGCGACCAGATTTCCTGGATCGACGGCGTTGATGGCATCAATCACATCCTGATAAGTCACGGCTGTTGTCAGGTCCACAGAAACCAGACTACCATCGCGCCGGGTGATATCCAGCGAAGTCCCCAGCCCTGGGGGGATGTTTTGTAGTGGATCGAAACCCGGAGTTTGTGTTCCCACCAGCGGTGCAGCTCCGGCACCACTCCCATCCAACCCCAAGGCGATGCTGACATCGCTGCTGAGAATTGTCAGCGACTCGATCCCGGAATCATCCGTGATCTGAATTCCGTTTCCTGTTGTCTTCAGGCTGGCGACAAGATGGCCCGGATCGATGATGTTGATGGCATCGATGACATCCTGATACGTGGTCGCCGAAGAGAGATCGATCTCGACAGTCGTGCCGTCACGACGCATCAGTTCAAACGTGGTCCCCGAACCATGAGGAGCCCCCTGCCCCAGATTGAGATCCGTCAGCGGAGTCTGGCCGGAAAGCGTCCGTATACCCAGATCAGTCGCCACGCTCCCACCCAGTTCTCCGATGGAAAAGTTCACACCACTGACTCGACTGGAAATCTCAAGGCGCTGTCCATCTTTGGAAAGTGCCGCGTCGACTTCCAATCCCGAAGTTTTAATGGCATTGATGAGTTGCTGGACGCTAGTGACACCTGAAAGATCGAGATCGACCGTCGTGCTCCCCTGGGTCAATTGAATCCCCACGCCCGGCGCAATTGCAGAAAAGCTGCCTCCATTAAGAGCAGAAAGCGGCGTTTGCAGCGACACAGCAGGATTGAGATCGCCCCCCAGAACCTGAGCCGTCGCAGGGGACCTCAGTCCCAGATCGCGTGCCACATATCCGCCGGGTAAGTCAGAAATCGCAATCGTTCCTGCCGTCGGAGTGACCCTGAAACCAAAGTTACTGGCAGGATCAATATCGACCGTCACATCACCGGGAGCAAACGCGTTTTCTATGAGCGTCTTGACATCTGCAACTGTTTTGGCAGAACTCAGATCGACCTGAGCCGATTGCGGCCCTGTTCCAGGATCAAGCGTGAGCGCGATCGTTCCGAGTTTGACGCCGGCGCCGCTTTGAAGTTCAGAGAGTTTAGTCGATAAGCCCAACGCAGCGTTGAGCGGCTGTGAGGTGACTTTCGCCACAGGTGAGAGCGCTGTCACCGTGTTGACATTGTTTCCCAGGAGTTGATCAAAACCGACATATGACTGAATCTGAAAGTCGTTCCCTTGAAAGACGACGCCATTATCCGTCTGCTGAAAAGGGAGTTGTTGATTCTCACTGCCTGCAAAAAGATATCGATCGTTGTATTTCGTGTTGGCTAGCGTCAAAGCCTGAGTGATCAGGGTGTCGACCTCTTGAGCAATTTCCTCTTTCTCGGAAGGAGAAGCATTATCGCCGATACTGCTTAAGACGAGTGTCCCGGCTCGATTGAAGACATCAGACAAACCAGAAAGTGCATTCTCGGTTGCCGATAGCAAACTGTTCGACGACGCCAGATTGGTTTGTATCTGGGAGGTCTGCTCCAGCGTTTTCTGCAAAATCATCGACTTGATCGCATCCGCAGGAGCATCCGAAGGGAGTTGAAACTTCAACCCCGTAGTAACTTGTTCGCTGATTTTTTGCAGATTCGTATTCTGATCGAAAAGCTGCGTCTGCGCACGGTTCAACCTCAATGAGGCTGGGATGCGTCCGGGGAGGAGTGGTCCGATCGGCATGGAAAACTCGATTTGCTCTCTTGAGAGAACGTGTTATGAAAAATGAACGATAAAGTTTGAACGAAGATTAAATATTGAGAAGTACCTGGAAGAGTTCGTTGACCGTTGAGATGATT
This sequence comes from Planctomycetaceae bacterium, assembly GCA_041753175.1. Classification (GTDB taxonomy): domain Bacteria; phylum Planctomycetota; class Planctomycetia; order Planctomycetales; family Planctomycetaceae; genus SXPC01. Next base: position 11,047 of record JBGSVC010000452.1, on the reverse strand, counting down.
CGAGCCGCCGCTTGATAAGACTGCTGATACTGCAAAATGTTGATCGTCTCTTCATCCAGACTGACGCCCGATGTTTGTAGACGTTGAGTATTCAACGAATCCCGAAAGCCCTCGAATCCACTTAAGACGGCGTTTTCGCTGGAAGCAGAGGTCGCCAGTTGACCGACGAGGCTGTTGTAATAATCGTCGAGGTTGGCACCGCCGAGTTGATCCGACGAGAGGTGCAGAAATTCCGCCAAAGTGACCAGATTCGTATTGTCGCCTGGCCCACCCCCCTGCCCTGTCGCGAGCAGACCGGGATCGTCTCTAAGCACCGTGTTGACCGCAATCGTCGACGACCCGTTGCCTGTAAAAAATGTATTGATCCCCAAAGCGGCCAGCACGCCACTGTTATCTTTGCCCACTTTGAATTCGTAACCCGACGCTGCCGTGATCCGCAGACGACCATCGGTCGTGATCGAGGCTGTCAGATTTGAAAGACCATCCAGCGTGCTTTGCAAATTGGCCAGAGTGGTGTCGTTGCTGCCAAGCCCATCAAGATCAATATTGATCACCGAGGTTTCTTCGGTGCCGGTTTGTGTGTTGATGATTTTGATTTCGAATTGTCCGTGTTGAACCGTAAAATCCAAACCGGCCTGATTCAGCGTCGCGGCAGAGTCGTCGACCTGATAGCTGCCCGTGACACTCTCGAATCCGGAAACGCCTTCTCCCCGAGAATGCAACACGTTGACAGTTTGAATCAGGCCTTTGGTCAATGAGTCGAGTTGTTTGGTGAAGCCGCCGATGATCTCATCACGACCTTCGATCACCCCTCGGATTTCGCCCGAAGCCGGCAGAAACTGATATTTGTTCTCCCGAATCTGCACGCGATTGACGAGCACTCCATCGTCTTCGGATTCAATACTCTCCAGATGCTGTGTGTTGGCATTGAGTACCAGATAGTCGCTGCCGGTGACGATATCCAATGTCCCATTTTCACGCTCAACGGCTTTGATCGGCAGGATTTCAGAAAGTCGATTGACCGCATTGAGTCGCTGTGTTCTGATCGCGCCTGCGTCGCTGTGAAGCAATCCACCGGCTTCCAGACTGACGATCTGTTTGTTGAACCCTGCAATCTGATCGATGAGTCCGTTGGCCTCTTCCACGAGCGCTCCGACACGTTCGGTCGTACTGCCACGAGCCCGATCCAGATCGCTGCGCAGCGTTTGGATCTGAGTGGCCAGTTGCTCACCCTGACTGATCACGTTTTGTTGCAACGTAATCGATTCAGGTTCATTGACCAGATTTTGAAGTGCTGCTGCGAATTCGTTGAGTCCACTGGAGAGATCGTTGGTCGAAAGTTCGCCTAGAATGGTTTGCAGTTGGTTGTAGGCATCAACTCGTCCACTGGACGCCCAGACGTCGCTGTTGGCAGAATGAATACGGGTTTCTAGAAAAAAGTCGAGTTGTTGCTGGACACCCAACGCCTGCGCGCCGGTTTCCCGCAGCAGGCCATTTTGATTGTAAGAGTCGCCCGACTGCAGGATCAACGACTCACGCACATAGCCGGGAGTGTTGGCGTTGGATATATTTTGTCCGGCAATCTGCACACCTGTTGAAAACAGATCTAAAGACCGACCTGCTGTGTGAAGAGCCGCGTTCAGTGACATGACAAACCTTCCTTGAACCCTGCGTGTGAAGCCTCAGAATGAGGCGCCTTGTGTCTTTCAGGAGAATGAATTTCGATGGAGATAATGAGAATCAGGCGGATGCGTCTAAAAAGGAACTCCCTGAAACACGACTGGAGATGACTTCGTCATACGTCGGGGCACGCTTGCCGGCATACGTAATTAATTCGACCATCTCGCCAAAGCATTGGGCATTGCGATTGGCGACAATCCACATCGCCCAGCAACGCTGTTGCAAACGCTGGTTTCCCGTCGCGATTTGTGTCAGTCCCTGCTTGATAGTCGTAATCACTTCACTGATGGGTAAAGAGTTCAGCCACGATGTTAGAATTGTCACCTGAGGGTCAAGACGCATCAGATACGACAGCAAGGTTTCCCGCTGCTGATGGGCCTGCGAATAACGCTGGAGTAAGTCTTGTTCCTGGGATAACAGTGATTCCACGAGCACAAAATCCCGGCGAACCAATGCCGCCTGTTTCTGCTCATACATGCTCAGGAGGTCTTGCTGGATCTGATGTGTCTGCTCTTGCCAGTGGGTAATTTGTCGCAAGAATTGCTGGTTGAGTTTTTCAAGGGTCTCATCCATGAGGCTCTCCTGTCTGGGACTGGTCGGTCGTCAGAGATGAATATTTTCATCATCTGGCGGGAAAGCGGGGGTGAGTCGTCTCCTGGGTCAGGCACCCGCTGACGACATCAATCCGCACAACCCGCCTGATCGGTATATTCGTCAAAGTCTACCAGGAAGTTCAGCCAAGCTGGTCGCATCGGGATGGATTGTAGGAATCAATCCTGTTGTGCAGACTGGGTTCTACTGATAAGCTGCGTCGAGTTTAACGATCGCGTCACTCGGGAAGCCGCCGCCTCTGCACCCTGCCCCTCCATACCTCCTATTTTATAGCATTCAGCCAACAAGAGTGTTCTTATGTTCCTTGATACGTTGTCGGTTTGGGAGTTGGGAGCGCTCATCTTTATCATGCGGATCTTCGATGTCTCCTTCGGGACATTGCGGACCATTGCCGTCGTCAGTGGACGCACGAAGCTGTCCGTATTTCTGGGTTTTTTTGAAGTTCTGATCTGGATCACCTGTGTCTCTCAACTTTTTTCCCGCATCACCGAGAGTCCGTTTTTAGTGTTGGCGTATGCCTGCGGTTTTGCCGTCGGCAATGCGGTAGGGATCTGGATTGAGCAATCGCTGGCGATGGGCATGGTGGTGATGCGAATGCTCTCAGCCGAATATGGAGTGCAATTGGTTAAAGCGCTGACCGATCATGGAGGCCATCAGGTCACGACGTTTTCCGGTCATCGCAATGACCAGATCGTGACGCTCATTTATCTGGTCGTGCCGCGACGTGAAGTGGGACGCTTGATTCGTCAGGCACAAAAGATCGATCCGGGATTGTTTTACACGATCGAGTCAATCCGTCAGTTCGGGCCAGACCTGCCCCAACCTTTGCCCTATGCCACTGGTTGGAGAGCGATTTTGAAATTCAAGTAAGCAGCGCGAAGAATCCGAGATGTGTCTGTCAAAGTTGAGTCGTCATGGAATTACGAACGAGGTTGAGTTGCTTCACGAGTTCCTGGCTGGGAAGATCATAGCGATTGTTGATCATGATATCCCATTCACCTTTGGAGGCGGGATATTTCAGGCCATACTTTTTGACTCTCTGAGGGAGCAGGCGCAAACCCACGACTTCAAAATAGCCCAGATTTTTTAAGCCGAGTTCTTTGACATCAGCCCAATAATAATGACGTGCCTTGAATTGCGTGCAGATCGTCAACTTCTCGGGGTCGATCTCCAGATAGCAGCTCCCCGGCAGGATTTGGATCACCAAAGCCGCGACAACAATGCCGAAAACAATCGACAAATACAGCCCGGCGAGTTGTCCCCAGGCCAACAGACAAATGCCGCAGCCGAAGATGATTGCCATCACCGGAAGCAAGACCTGCGCAAAGCGATGGTCGGCCTCGTAACGAAGTTTCGTTGTCGGGGGAGGCGTTTCGAGGGTGGACGGAGAATCGTTCACGGGAGCTTTCAAGAAGGTGTTGATGGAAGACAAAAATGGCCTCCATGTCGACATAGAGGCCATCAAATTTAACGATCAAACATCTGAATTCAAATTACAACCCGGGTTCAAATTTGACGATTTGACCGGCCTTGTCGGGGTTGGCGTCGGTATCGCCAAAGACGGTGACAAACAGGTTTCCGGCATCATCAAACGCCAGCGCTGTCGGCTTGAGCAGACTGGCAATCTTGGTGGCTTTGACGGCATTTCCACTGACGGCGAGTTCATAAAGTCCGCCCTGGGTGGTATCGGCCCAGGCAAAATCGACCGCATACAACTTACCGGTTTTGGGGCTGTAAGCCAAACCGGCGATGTCGAAGAGATTAGTTTTGTGTGAAGCCAACAGCTTTTTACTGGCCGCATCATACATCGTTAACAGGCTGTCATGCGGGACGTTCATTTCGCCCATCTGACCGATCACCAATTCTCCGGTGGGGGCAAAGGTGATGCCGACAGGGGCATCGACTTCAACGGCTGGTTTCGTCGCCAAATAGGGTTCCAGTGATTCCGGCTGACCTTTTGCTAAAGGTGCCTTGAGAACCCAGCCTTTGGTGTCGTCGCCGTTGGCAGTGATGTAGATTCCGCTTTCATTGATGGCCATGGCATAGAAATTTCCTTCACCTTGTGTGGAGGCCTCGCCAGCGGTGATGGGACCAATGGTGCATGTTGCATTTTTTTCTTCGTGTTGAGGCTCACTGGCCGGGCTGGCAGTGACCTTGTAACACCTGACCACTTCCGATCCATCCGGACGGCTGCCATCACTGACGACGAGTGTTGATTTCCCAATGAACCCAACTCCCAACGGTCCAATGTTATACTTCGGACCTTTGCCGTAGATGTCGGTGGGATATCCGGTGATTTCAGGAAATGTCTGCCCAGAATTCGGTTCAACCCGATGGACGCCGTCGCGTGCTGCGACAAACAGATGTCCGCTTCCCGGTTGAACGGCTAAACCGGAAGGATTATCCAGGCCTTTGACCAAAACCTTATGAGCCGGTTCGGCGGCATGGAGATGCTGGAACGCTGTATTCGAGACGACTAAACAGGTACACAGACTGACCATGCCGGCCAAAGAAAAGGAGAGTTGACGCATCTTAGGTGACCTTTCGGGGAGAGTAAGAGAAGGTATCGAGATCGCAGGTCGTCGAGAAAACCCTGCACTCGAGACGATTATTTTCTGGCTAACGAACCATCATGGCAGCTTCACAACAAGAATGCAAATTTCGAACCAAGCTGCGATCAATGAGGCGAAGAATGGAAAAACGTGGAAAGAATTATTGAGGCAATTCGGGAGCGGTGTGAAGGGGATAAGCGTGGCTTTTGAGTCCGTTTTCAAGAAAATCGACCAGATCATCAATTTCCTGAGTCGTCAGATTGAGACGAAAGATTTCTTCATCCAGATACGGGTTATCGATGCCTCCTTGATCATAATGGACGACAACCTCGCGCACGGTCTTCAAACTCCCGTCATGCATGAAGGGGGCCGACAGCAGAAGATCACGCAAGGTTGGCGTTTTGAAGGAACCGGTGTCTCCTTCGAGTTTGCTGATCGCGACGCGGCCGGGATCGAGTTGTTGTTTCTCCATGCCGATACCAATATTATGGAAGGCGTTGTCAGTCAAGTTAGGTCCTGTGTGACATGCTGAGCAGTGTGCTTTACCGAAGAAGAGGTCCATCCCTCGTTTCTGTTCGGAAGTCAAAGCCTCTTTTTGTCCGGCTTGATAGCGATCGTAAGGGGAGTCGCCGGCGAGAATCGTGCGTTCGTAGGCGGCGATGGCTTTGGCGATCCCTTCTTCGTTGACCTCGGTCCCGAAGACTTTTTGAAACTGCGCCCTGTAGCCCGGGATCGCATTGAGACGTTCAATTGCCAGATCCATTGACATGTTCATTTCGATGGGATTCTGGATCGGCCCCAAGGCCTGTTCTTCAAGAGAGGCGGCGCGGCCATCCCAGAATTGAGTCACATGATAGGCAGAGTTTAGAACGGTCGGAGAATTTCGTCCCCCTTTGAGTTGGCCGACACCTGTCGCGACCGCTTCGCCATTGCTGAAGCCTTTGGCTGGATCATGACAAGTCGCACAGGAGACCGTCTTGTCATTGGAAAGTCTGGGATCAAAGAACAGTTGTTTGCCGAGGGCGATTTTTGCTGCCGTCGGCGGATTCTCCTGGGGATGTTGTACTGGGACCAAACCGAGGGGGATGGTGTTGGATGGGGGTTCCGTAGCGGTGATGGGCGAAATCATCAAGAGAACGATGGGTGAGACAGCGAGGAGAGTACAGAGGTGAAACGGGTGGTGAGGGCGGTTCATAGGCGAGGCTGCTCCGGTGAAGAATTGGTGCGGGGATCTATACTATTGTAGCGGGAATGATCAGAAGATCAAAATTGTTTGCGAGATGGCGAACCTGTTTTGAAGAGTTCGTGTCATGACGATGTTGAGGGAGAGGCGCTGTCGGATGCGGCCTCGTTGCCTCCATTTTTATTGCAACACCATTTGAAGGGGAAACCGATGCTGGAATTACAATATTTCCCCCTGCTTATTTCCCGTGCGCTGCCTGTTGATTTGGGTTCCCAGATGGTATCGGGTGGCTGATCTGTTCGGCATGCGTGTCGATAACGAAGAATCAGTTGATGCCTGTGCGGCATAAAGAGAACAATAACGGGCTACTTCTGCGGGAGTTTTGCGTTCGCCGTTTTGCCAAGAATGTGCCATTGCGGTCGCGTTGATTGCGATGGCGTGGATGTGTCATCAACACTTTACAATCCAGGTGAGATCATGAGCATTATGGCTGATAAGAAAGAGACAGGGGTGGTGATTGATGAGCCGAGCGCTGTTACGTCCAAGCTGGCGCGATGCGTGGCTCCTGAGGATTTGAATGTAGGAGATTTTGTGGCGGTCTTACATGAGACTTACGAGTTTCCCTCGTTTTTCTGGTGTGACCTTGAGAACCGGTTGCAGGCAGATGAGCTGGTGGCTCTGCGGTTCAAATCGAGACAGAACGGCAAGCCTCTGCAGGTTGTCGATATTTGTTTGCCGTTTGTTCTGGTGGAAGAACCCGACAAAAAGCACGCGACCATCGATGTGAGATTTTGTGAACTTGCGAAGCTGGATGCAGGGTATGCCAAGAATGTTCGCAAGAGCTTGAAGAAGGGGGCTGCGAAGAAGGTAACGTGACTATCATTGACTGAGTGCCCGGTCGTGTGACGAAAAATCAGGCGGCCGGGCTTTTTTTGTTTATGTGTGTGAGAGAGTGTGTGTGTGTTAGGGCGTGATGATGGGGTAGTTCCACAATTCGAAGAAGTGCTTCCATTCGGTGTTGATGCGGGCGAGGTGTTGCGGGTTGAGGGGTTTGAATTTGTTATTTTTATAGGGTTTTTTCGTATCGAAATGAGCATTGAACTGTTCTTTGACGACAGAAAAATCAGGTAAGTTGATTGCATCGTAAATATGGTTCAGTATTGGCAATGGATCTGCGACGAGGTCTTCGTAGGCGACTTCGACGAGACGGTCGGCTGGAATGAGATGTTTATCGCGCAAGTAGAGGTCATAGATTTGGCGATAGAAATCGATGACATCGTCTTCGATTGAGCCATCGCGGCGGTTGAACTGGCGACAGGGTTTGATCTGTCGAGTCATATGGCACCACGATCGAAAGACATCATAGGGATTGCGTCGGATGTGGATGAATTTGGCGTCTGGGAATAAGGAAAGAAGGATTTTTACCCGTGCCGTATGTGCTGGCGATTTGAGTATTAATGGTTTGTGATATTTATAAGTGACTTTTTTGAGAAACCAGAGGAGTGCCTGGGACCATTGATGGCGTTCCTGTTCGGTGAGTTGATCCATATCGATGTAGCGGTCATAGAGGGTTGCATTTTTGGGAAAGACGATATCCATCATCATGGAACGTCCGATGAGCCCACACATCGCCCACTCTTCTTCAGCGGCAAGAGAAAACGCGACGGGTACGTTGTCCTGGGGGCGATTTTTGGGGAGGGCGAATTGTGCCCATTTGCTGGTCATCGATTCAAAACTGAGAAACTGATTGGGAAACAAGACCTGGAAGAGATTGGGGTAGGCAAAGCGTTGGTCCATCGTCATGAGTTGATGGAGATAGGTCGTGCCACTTCTGAAAACGCCCAGGATAAAGACTGGGGCATGGATTTGCGTCGCCTGGATCGCTTTGGAATAAAGCAAATGCTCGATCGAAGCCCCACACGTATTGACGCCACTGAGCAGGGAGGTTGAGAGGAATCTTGCGCTTTCTCTGGGGTCGATTTCAAATCGATTTTCGTAAAGTACCTTGAGCCACGTGGGTGTCGTGATGCCGGCCATCGATCCTGGGCTGAAATATCGCCCTATGTTGGAGAATTGCATTTTTCAGCGGTTCATTTTCTAAGCTAAGGATTCTGGCGTGGGGAAAGTCTTTACATCCGTTTCAATGGATGGCTACCATTAAAAAAGTCGACTGGACGTGGACAGCGGATGGTTTTTGTCTGATGACTTATCACCCAAATACAGGTCCATCAACTTTGGGGATTCCGATGGAGAGTTTACAAGTGGAAACATCCGTTATCAAAACAGATTTGCCTGAATCAAACGATCATGCAGGTTAGGGGGGCGCATGATTGAATTATCGCTGTGGACCTGGCTGGCGATACTTCTATCGGTACTTGCAGGGACAGCGGCATCGATTTGTTATAAGAAAGCGTCGGGTTTAACGGGGAAAAGTGCGATCCTCTATTTTAACATGGGGCTCCTGGTTGGCTTTTTAAACCCGGTGTTCAAGACGTTGGCTCTTCGAGGGAACAATCCGAATGTGATTTTTGCAATTATGAATGGGCTGGGAGGAATTCTGTTCGTCTTGATCATCAACTGGGTCTTTAAAGGCCGGTTGACACGGCTGCAATGGTTTGCGATTTTGCTGATTGTCATTGGCAGCTTTATTCTTCAGTTGCAGCCGTCGAAAAGTCGTGAGGGCTCGTTGACTGGCGTTTATGACGCGGTGGGAGTCCGGGAATGAACGCTGAATCGCAGAAGTCGGTGTGGAAAGTCATCTCAGGATTTGCTGGTGCGAATGGATATTTGATTGCAGTCATCATTTCGATTTTCTGCTTGTGCAGTTCGTCGATCCTCTTCAAATACTGCGCGGATTTGCCGTCACAAATGGTTGTTACATCGGCGGTGATATTTGTGACTGGGCTGCTTATCGGCCTGTTGGGAGCGTTTGCAAGGACGTTTGCGCTGAAGAATAAAGATGCCAATTTGGTGTTTGCGACGATCGGGGGTCCGGGGTCGATCTTGTTGCAGATTTGTGTGGCGGTGGTGTTTCGTCAGACGGTGTACTGGTGGCAGTGGGTGGCGATTGTGATCATCACTGTGGGGTCGGTGTTGTTGTGTTTGGGGCCGACGCGTTCGCCTGTGCCAGATGAACCTGTCTTGTCGGAAAATGGCTAGCTGCCTGAGTGAGAGATTCAAAAAGTGGCTTGCTTTCGGGTCAAGGATTTGGGAGTCTGGTTTTTACCTATGATCATCGATTGGTGAGATTTCCTCAGTAGACTACTCAGTGGATTGGGTTGACGATGCGAATAACTTTAGTTGTGCTGGCTGTGTTCATTTTTGGATTCGGTGGGAACTTGTCTGCCCAGACGTCTCGGCCGAATGTTGTGTTGATTTATGCCGACGACATTGGCTACGGCGATTTGAGTTGTTATGGCACATCTGCCATCAAGACACCTCACGTCGAACAACTGGCGCAACAAGGGACGATGTTTACATCGGGGTATTGCACGTCGGCGACGTGTACGCCTTCCCGCTATTCGATGCTGACGGGCGAATATGCGTTTCGTCAAAAAGGGACGGGGATACTTTCGGGTGATGCGGGGATGATCATTCAGGCGGGACGGGAGACGTTGGCGAGTGTGATGCAAAAAGCGGGCTATAAGACGGGTGTTGTCGGGAAGTGGCATTTGGGATTAGGCGAGGGGAATAATGATTGGAACAAGCCGATCACGCCCGGCCCTGCACAGATTGGATTTGACTATTCGTTTTTGATCCCGGCGACGGGTGATCGGGTGCCTTGCGTTTATATGGAAAACGATGTGGTGGTTGGCCTGGATGCCAACGATCCAATTTCAGTGGATTATCGCAAGCCACTCAATGATGAACCAACCGGGGCTGATGTTCCTGAGACTTTGAAGATGAGATGGTCACACGGACACAATTCAACCATTGTCAACGGAGTGAGTCGGATTGGGTATATGGCAGGTGGTCAAAAGGCGCGTTGGGTCGACGAAGACATGGCCGATGTGATCACGCAAAAAGCAGTTGCGTTTATGGAACGCAGTGCTGACCAGCCGTTTTTTCTATATTTTGCCACTCACGACATTCACGTTCCACGCGTGCCTCATCCGCGGTTTGCTGGCAAAAGTGGCATGGGCCCACGGGGGGATGCGCTGTTGCAGTTTGACTGGTCTGTCGGACAAATTCTCGAAGCAATTCAACGGATGGATCTGGAAGAAAAAACGCTGGTCATTCTCTCCAGCGATAATGGCCCTGTCCTTGATGATGGTTATGTCGATCAGGCAGAGGAATTGCTCGGAGACCATAAACCTGCTGGTCCATTTCGCGGCGGAAAATACAGCAAGTTTGAAGCAGGGACACGTGTGCCGCTGATTGTCTCGTGGCCCGGGAAAGTCCCTGCCTCGAAGGTGAGTGATGTCCAGTTTAGCCAGATCGATTTTCTGGCAAGTCTGGCTGATCTGGTTGGGCAATCCTACGACGCCAGTACGGCTCCCGATTCAGAGGCTCATCTGGATGCGCTCCTGGGGATCTCGAATCAGGGACGTGAGTATATTGTAGAGCACGCCGGGGAGATTTCACTCCGCAAAGGCTCGTGGAAATTTATCCCTCCCAGTCCAGGTACTGCGGTGAATAAGACGACGAAGACGGAATTGGGTAATAGCCCCAAACCTCAGTTGTATGATCTTAGCGGGGACGCCGGGGAACAACACAACGTCGCCGACGAGCATCCGCAACTCGTCGAAGAGTTCACACAACGACTCGGCCAAATCCGAGGCGAAGCGATAACGACTCGCAAATCGAAGAAGTAGCCCAGAACTGTGGGTAAATTGTCTGCCTGGTCCTCGTGTTGACTGTCTGATTGTAAATCTTGTGGGGAAATTTCGATCGATGAAAAGTTGTGTGTGGTTCTGCGTGGTGATGATGTTTGGTCTGGTGAATGGTCTGGTGGAGGCTTCCTCCCAGAACGGTGTTACAGAGAAAGGGACCGCAGAAAAAGGGACAGCAGAAAAACCAA
>JBGSVC010000451.1:0-23442 GCA_041753175.1 Planctomycetaceae bacterium | reverse complement strand
TCCAAAATCACTATAACCGCGATCAACTCGCCGAGGAAATGCTCACCATTCTTTGCAGCACCGCCTTTGTGCCAAAGACTCAAGCCCCATCGGAACTCCCACACAAACATGCCGCTTGATCGACAGCCGGCGCTTTGAAATCGCGTCCACCAGTTTTATGGCGTTACTCAAGATGACATTGCCTCGTGCGCGGCGTTTGACACGGTGTAAGCCACGCTTTCCTATGTCGGTGTGAGTTTCATTTCTTCAATCTCAGGCTCAGCCATATGTTTTGCACGTCACAATGGGTATGATACAGACTGTGACGGCGCCGTCACGGATCGACACCTCCTGCGCTTCGTTCAGGTTCTTTTTCGCTTCTTATCCACGAGTATTGTCCCATGCCTCAGCTTTCCGATGCCGGCCAACAACTGGTCAACACCCTCGCTCAAAAACACGGCCTCTCACAAGATGCCGTCACTCACATGCTCGTTGCAATCCAAAATGGAAATGGCTCGATGGCTCAGTTTAGCCATCCCGAATTCGGTGGCTCCGGGCAATGGATGCGCGGCGGGATGACGATGGTCAGCGACCTGTTCAACAACCAACTCAAATACCGCGTCGACAGCATCTGTAATGATCTGGCTGATCAACTTGCTAATCATCAGATCCAACCCTACGCTGCTTCGTTTCAGTCTCAATCCCAAAATGGCAATGCACCCCAAAACCAGACCTTCGGGGGCGGCATGTCTTCAAACAATCTTTTTCAACCTGATCCCCGCACCAACTGGTGGCCACAGGATCTGGGAAGTCCCTCCGCCACCGGATCACAAAATCAGATGGCCTATGCTTACTTCCCAAACTCTCAACGACTCGCCGTCAAAACTGGTTCCGATGTTTGGGTCTACGATACGCTCAACCACCACATCGGTGGCTTTTCTCAGCAACAAGGTGCTGACGGTTCCATCACGCTTTCCAGTCAGTTCGGCACCGTCTCTCTGGCAACTCTGCCTGTTGTCATGCGTAACGGTGTTTCAGTTCAGCCACAGTCGCATACGCTTTCTACCAACAATACCCCCACCTCCAACAGTCCCGCCACCGCAAGCACACCCTCATCCAGTATTCCCGCCCCTCAAGACGTCGGCAGCGTCAACAACGCCCCCCCTACCAATCGTCATGAGATTCTCTCTGCGTTGGAACAACTCGGCTCACTTCGAGACAAAGGCTATCTCACCGATCAGGAGTTCAACACCAAAAAAGCCGAACTCCTCAGCCGGCTTTAATCGATACTGGATGTCTTGCGACGCGTGAACTCCGAAACCATTTTTACTCATGGTTGAGCATCGCGATCGCAAACGCCAGGGAATTTAATCGCGTTGGCGTCCTGTCGGCTCGCGACATGAATACGACCGGTGCGCTCGTGCCACACAGCACTCCTCCAAAGTGACAGTCCGCCGTATACATGATCCCCTTAACGGTCAAGTTCGCGCTCAACAAATCAGGGAACACCATCGCATCGGCTGATCCCACGACGTCTCCTTCAATATTCTTCTTCGAGCCCGCATCAGCGGCATACGCCAGGTCAAACGATAACGGCCCCTGCACCCGACATGCTCCAAAATCACCTCGAGCTGCCTGAGCGACCAGTTTCTCTGCGTCGATGGTCTCGGGCATTTTTTCATTGATCTTCTCCGAGGCAGCCATCAACGCAATCCGCGGTTCACAGACTCCCAGCGCATCACATGTCTCAATGGCATGCATGACGAGATCCGCCTTCTGGGACAATTTCGGTTGAATGCAGATCCCTGTATCTGTCATCAGAAACACACGATTGTCCCGTGGGATTTCCATGAGGACCATCTGGCAGATCACGCGCCCTGTGGTTAGCCCCTCTTCATCATTGAGGACGGCTTTCAACAGGGCAGGGGTCGGGATCTGCCCTTTCATCAACAGGCGCGCTCGCTTCTCCACAACTGCCTGCACCGCAGTGATAGCGGGCTCAGGCGTATCGATGATCTCAAAGCCGTTGAGATCAATCGCTAAGGACGCCGCCAGTGTTTCAATCTCTCTCTGGTCGCCGGTCAGAATTGGTTTGACCCAACCGCGACTGGCAGCCTGACTCAGTGCTTCGAGCACCGTTTGATCGGCTCCTCCAGCAGCCACAACGCTGATCGGCTCCTTGGTCTGATCGGCCTGTACATACAACTCACGAAACGTTTTCATACAACTCTCAACGTGATCGAAAAAGAAAAAAGTCGAGTGAGCCACAACAGCATCACTCAACTTATAGAAAAGCGATCAACTCTGTCTCAATTCCCAGTTGACTGCATAAGACAGACAGGAGACTGAGAACCTGAAGGAATCTCGATTTCACACAGACGTGCTAATTGTCTTTTCTCACCTGGACCTGCAAGGCACCGAGCATTTTCGTAATCTCTTTTTCCTTGGAACCGATGAAAAATACATTTTCCAGCACAATCGCTTTGCGTTCGCCGCTGGGATGCAAAATCAATCGACCTGAACGCAGGAGCAAATACTCAAACAGGTCGTTGATCTCTTTGTCGATTTTCATATTCGGAGCCGATAAGCGTTCCAGATCCGATAAAAAACCGTGGTGATGTAGCAGCTCGTTGGGACCCACTTCCCAATAATCAAACTGCACACTCAGCCAGACAAACAAATAAATCAGCCCCAGCACGGTGGCAAAAAAGTAATAAAAGGACGCATTGGCAATCGGCTTTATCCCTGCAATTCCCGACAACACATTCGGCAAAAACGAGGGAAACGTAATCGAGAGTAAATACAATCCCATGATCAACGCCACGATGAAAAACACCAGCGTCAGCGAGGTCGCCCGGGGAAAGTCAAATGACAACACGATCAAATTGATCGTCAGGATGCCCATGAAAATGGCGCCCACCACATGGTTGGCATGCGTGGTCGCCAGCTCCGCTCCTTTGCCACCAAAAAACTGCATGTAAATCGCCGCGATAATCGCAGCAAAAAACGTCGGGTATAAAAATACGATCTTCGGGTAAGAGACCAGATAGATCTTCTTTTTTTCCAGGGTTGCTTCAGACACAGAAGCGGCTCCAGCCGGAGTTGTCTCACTCACTTCGCTCATCGAAATTCCTCTCGTGGTGAAAGCAGATTGGGATTCAAGAGATGCAATGACATGTCGCATTTCTCTTCAAATGACTGTAACGCTGGACAGCCGAGTTTGCCAGCCAGCCACTCTTTGTTCCCGCAAAACGCATCAAACCTCATTTTGGATCACACGACGATTCAACTTCCACCACTTTCCCTCAAAACCTGTTCATATACGTCTCGAATCCGCGCACTCATCAACCGGTGATCAAACTTTTCGGTACACAACGCCCGACCACGCTCTCCCATCGTCTTCCTTAATTCCGCATCTCCCGCCAGATCTTTGATGGCCTGCGACAATCCCGACACGTCGTTTAATTTCACCAGCAACCCCGTCTGACCTGGTTTGACGACCTCCGGGGCTCCATCGATATCAAAACTGACCACCGGTCGGCCCGCCATCAACGCCTGGGGCAGCACGCGTGCCAGTCCTTCCCACTGACTGGCATGCACGACGATATCACTAGCCGCGATCAAGCCGGGGATCTCTTCCGGGGCGACCATTCCCGTCAAGACAAAATGAGACTGAAGTCCCAGTTCTCGAATCTGTAACTCATATTTTTCCCGTAGGATTCCATCTCCGATCAACAAAAACTTGACCCGCGGAAACGCTTCAATGACGTCTTTCGACGCCGCGATCAAGCATTCATGCCCTTTGAGTGGAAACAACCGTCCAATCTTTCCGACGACCAGATCATCCTCCTGGAATCCCAATTTCTGCCGGGCTGGGCCTCTTAACTGTTCCGACTTCAAAAACGGTTCTGTATCGAACCCGGAATAGATGGTCGTAAACTTCTCACGTGGCGCGATCCCGGCGCTCACATAAATGTCGGTCATCTTGTCGCACACTGAAATATAGTGAGCGGTTGATGACGCGACATATTTTTCTAATCCCCGATACAGACGATAAGCCGCCGGATGTTGACCATAATGAAACGACGCTCCATGGATCGTATGAACACAGGGGATCCCGGCTTTCGATGCAGCCATCCGGCCTAGAATTCCTGCTTTTGAAGTATGCGTATGCACAAGGTCAGGCTTCGTTTCGCGCAGAAGCCGAACCAACTGACGATACGCCCGATATTCATCCAGCGGATTGACCGACCGACGCAAAGACGTCACGATCCGATAGTCAAACCCCACCTGCCGAACCTGATCCATCAACGAGCCTTCCGGCCCCTCCGTCGGTCCGGTCAGTAAGATTGGCTCATCCCCGTAGTCGCGGTAATGGTCGGTCAGATTGTGCAGCGTGTTTTCCATCGCCCCGCCGATAATCATCCGCGTGATAATATGCGCGACCTTCATCCGTGCGCTCCCCTCTGATCGTCATTGTCGAATTCCATTTCCTTGACAGGGCGATCGGTCGCCTGGTCCAGCAACACCTGATGATTTCTGGTGATCACAATTGGCCCTTCGTGCTGCAAATCGCCATGCAACTCATCTGCTCCTCCGTAATCAACCTGCATCATGTATAACCCGTGTGCTGGAGCCGTCGGCCCGGCCTGATTGCGACTTCTGTTTTCGACGATCGTCTGCACATGCTCGGCAGGCCATTTTTTCTGTCCTACTTTCAGTAACGTGCCCATAATTGTTCGTACCATGTTGTACAAAAACCCATCCGCCTGAATCGTCAAAATCACAAATGGACCATCCCCTTCATCCATCACGACGTCACCAGCCTGATCCCACATCCACGACCGACATCGCATCACTCGACATTCTTGAATCGTCCTCACGCTCGTCGCCTTGTTCGGCCATTGCGTTTCAAAACAACGAAAATCGTGTTTTCCCCACAAAAACTGCGCCCCCCGGTTCATCGCGTCAAGATCCAGATCTCCTCGTACCCAATGGGTGTAGCGACGCAAAAATGGCGACGAAATCCCCGACTGATGAATCACATAGTTGTAACGCTTTCTCACTGCAGAAAACGTTGCATGAAACTCCAAAGGCACCTCACGAATCTCCCGAATCACGATCTCTGGCGGAAGGTGGGATTGAATTCCCAACCGAAACTGTTCGGCTCCAATGTCTGAATGCGTGCGAAAGTTGACCACCTGCCCGATCGCATGCACTCCTGCATCCGTTCGACCTGCTGCCAAAACGCGCACGCTTGTGCCCACGATCTTTTCTATCGCTGACTCAATGGCCTCCTGCACCGTTGGCTTATCTGGCTGCACCTGCCATCCACTGAAATTTGTCCCGTCATACGCTACGGTCATCTTCAGATTTCGCATCGATTCTCGTCTCATCTTTCGATCATGTTCGCCTATCAACTCGATTTTACTCTGTATCTTGACTTCAGACTCCCCGATTAACAACTCATCCTCCTGGGTGGTCCTGTCTCCATTTGAATTCCGAACCCGGCAGTGTTATCCTTTGTCGCTAATAAATGCCATATTAACGACTCAATATAACTGCTTGCACCAGGGATCCCATGAACTTCGAAACTCGCTGCGTTCACACCGGAGTCAACAAAGACACTCTCTTCAATAGTTGCACAACTCCGATCTATCCCTCATCAACGTTCTATTGGAATTCTCTGACCAGCCACTCTGGCTACGACTACACCCGCAGCGGCAACCCTACCCGCAAGGCTCTCGAAGAAAACATCGCCTCTCTTGAAGGGGGCATCGCCTCATACGCCACCTCCACAGGCATGTCCGCCGTCCATGCCGCCATCTCCCTGTTCAACCCCGGCGATCACATCATCACCGGCAATGATATCTACGGCGGTACCTACCGACTCTTCGCCAAAGAATTCACCCGCCTAGGCTACAAATTTTCGTTCGTCAACATGGGCAACCTCGATGAGGTCAAGGCCTCACTCACCCCACAAACCAAAGGTATCTGGATCGAAACTCCCTCCAATCCGCTCCTCAACCTCGTCGATATCGAAGCCATCTGCACTCTCGCCAAATCCAAACACCTCACCACCATCGCCGACAACACCTTCCTCTCACCTTACTTCCAACGCCCTCTCGAACTGGGTTGCGATCTCGTCGTCCACTCGACCACCAAATACTTAAACGGCCACTCCGATGTCGTCGGCGGTTGTGTCGTCGTCAACTCCGAAGAACACAAACAACGCATGTATGAAATCGTCAACTCGTCCGGACTGGCCTGCTCACCCTTCGACGCCTGGCTCGTTCTCCGGGGTGTCAAAACTCTCGGACCTCGCATGGAAGTCCATCAGAAAAACGCCATCGCTGTCGCCAACTTTCTCAACTCACACTCGGCCGTCACCAAAGTTTACTTCCCCGGCCTCGCCACTCACCCCCATCACGAACTCGCCAAAAAGCAACAAAAAGGCTTCGGCGGGATGCTCAGTTTTGACATCAAAGGGGGACGCCCGGCGGCTGAAGCCTTCTTCGCCAAACTGAAAATCTTCCAACTCGCAGAATCCCTGGGCGGCGTCGAATCTCTCATCGAATACCCCGACACCATGTCTCACGCCTCCATGACCCAGGAAGCCCGACGCGCCGGCGGCATCACCGAAAACACGATCCGCGTCTCCCTGGGCATCGAGCACCAAGATGACCTCATCGCCGACCTCAAAACCGCTCTCGGCTAACCTCTTTTTCTCTTGTAAGTCTTGGTATCGTCGAGTGCGGAAGAGTCTTCGAACCGCACGTTCAAGCACGACTATCTCACTCGCTCATAGGACAACACGCCTTCCGCTATCCGCGTTTTTTCCAACTTTAGCACCCCCCGAATGTTCGGATTCCCTTTCGCTGTCGGTGTTTAGAAATTGCGTTCGCTCAGGCCCGCGGCTAGGAGGAGCGGGGATTTCCCTGTGTCTGTGCGGGCAGTTTGTTTTGCATCACAGGTCAGTTCCACACAAACAAACGCCCCAGAGGCGTTGAAGGGAAGATTTCTGGCAGGCCACATTGAGAAGTCGGGGCAGGGCAATCAACGTTCAACCGCTTGTGCCTAGTCCGTACTAATCAAAACGCCGGGACTTTCTTAAGCATGCTAATCCAGCGCCAAGGCTGCCCGATAGTCTGCTCGTGCCAAAAAATAGCGGTGCTTGGCTTCGACAAGCGTGATCGCCGCTTTGACGGCATCTTCCTCGCGTCGGTTGAGTGTGAATAAATCGGTCCGGCCGACGGCGAAAATGCGACGCTCCACCTGTGCCATATATGTCGCCAGTTGGACCGACTTTTCTTCCTGCTCGATGATTTTCGCAGCCGCATTAATGGCTGTGATCGCTTGTTGAACATCGATCGCGATTTTATCTCCCGTAATCTGACGCTTGGCAGAGATCTGAGCCATCTTCGCTTCCACCATCGTGATTTTTCCTTTGGCTTTGCGTCGTTGAAGCGGCATATCGAAGGTCAGCCCCATCTCCATTTCATAGCGGGACTTATCGCGTTTACTGCTACTCGGATCGCCGACATCCTGAGAACCAAAGGATTGAACATTGAGGGTGGGTTGCAAATCGTTGGTGGCAAGGGCGTAGTCGATATCCAGTTCTTTTTTTGCATAGTCGAGCGCCGCCAGTTCAGGTCGGCGGGACAGGGCGACTTGCACATCGACCGGCAGTTGACTCTCTGCCAACGCCTGCGCTTCGGGGAAATCGGGCAATTGATCTTGTGTCGCGATGACGGGCTGACCGTTAAAATCGCGATAGTATTGTGAGAGTTTGATGGCAGATTTTTGGAGTTTCAACTCGGCATCAATCAACTCGGCCTGACGGGCGGCGATGATCCGCAGGTTGTCTTGTTCAACAGGGGGATCCTTTTTACCTCGCAGAACTTCCTGGCTGATCTGATCATTCCGATCTTGAGCAAGTTTGAGTAGCACAAGCTTGATCTGATAGGCATGTCCTGCTGAGACCCAATCCCAATAAGCCTGAGACGATGCCAGCACAAATTCAATCCGTTGAGCCTGAATATCCGGTTCAACGGCCTGCTGCCTGATGCCGGATTGCCATAACTCGGCACGACGAGGATCAATTTCCAGGTTTCTCAGCAGCGGTTTCTCAAAACCAATTTTGAATTCACCACCGTCGTTGGTTTCGCGTTCACCATACCATGGCTCAAAAGATCCTCGACCAATCCGATACTGTGAGTAGAGTTCTCCACCATTGTAGAGCGGAAGATAGGCGCCCACCGTTTGACGGTAGGTTTTATAAAAGCCAATGGGCTGATTTGCCGACGAGGCTTTGACTTTGGTGTCGAATTCACCTGACGCTGCGACGCGGTCTCCAAACGCAATATTGCGTTGTAAGTCGGCAGCCGCCAGCAGGGGATACGAAGCATAAACGGAACCAATCACGTCATCCAATGAGAGCAATTGACCAGAGCCGGTTTTGTGATCGGCTGCAAGAATCTCTTCATAAGGGTTCAGTGAGTCACGATCGACTTCAGCGGACGTTTCGTTTTCGGATGATGAGGAGGTCGACTGTTCTTCGGTTTGCGATTGAAAGGCGGTCGTTTTAATCAGATTCCCGTGGTCAGATGTCGTGACGTCTGGCTGATCATTCTCAGGTAATGACGTATCCGATTTTGAGACGCTTGTCTGTGTTAATGAAATTTCAGCAGCAGGAGCAACCGGAGTTGATTCCACCCGGGAAACGGATTGCGTGCCGCGACAGCCGACCATCGTGAACATGATCATCATCGGAATGTAGGCTAATCGACTTGCAGACATCGGCACCAGCTAATCCCTCCGTGGACCTGTGATGTTGAGGCATATTATTCTACTTCTTTCATCGAGTTGTCCTTTGTAACAACTGTAACCTCGGAGCATGGCCTGATGATCTGCGGTCGGTCTTTCAACGTTCCCAATGCACAATTGGTATGATCGTCACAGTTTAACCGGTAATTCCCCGGTCTTTGAGGATGTCTATGCGTCCATCCTCCCGGTGAATCAGGCTGGTTGCCCCGATGTCTGGATCATGATCAAAATAGAGAGTTTCTTCATTTCTGGCTATTTCGCGGAGTAGACGGGTCTTCATACGTCTGGTTTGCAGCAGGTCTTCATCATAAGCCATACACCAATTTGTTTTTAGATGTGCACGTGTGGCGCACAGATCACCCAGATACCAGGCGACCTGTCCGTTCTCTTCAAGACGAACTGCCAGGTGCCCCGCAGTGTGGCCGCCGGTGGGAACGAGGGTGACTCCCGTGCAGATCTCCTGTTCTCCTTCTACAACCGTGAGTTGCCCCGTTTTCGCCAGACAGTGGAGACGTTCGGGTTGATAGGCTCCCTGTAATTCTGAGAGTCCAGCATGTGCTCGAGACCATTCCGTACGTGAAGTGACATACTGCGCGTTGGGGAAAGTAGGGATCCAACGTCCGTCGGTTGTCATCAACGTGGCACCCCCTGCATGATCAAAATGGAGATGCGAAAATAGGACCAGATCAACCTCTTGAACATCGATCCCCAGAGTCTTCAAAGAACGAATCAGTGGATGGCCGTCATCCAGGGCATGTTGTCGATGAAAGCCGTCTGGCCAATGATCGCCGTAACCTGTATCGATAAGAATCGTCTGTCCATTGGCTCGAAACAAACGGCAATTGGTCGCCTGCAGAATGCGATTTTGAGAATCGGCGGGAAACGTCCTTTCCCAGACAGGTTTAGGCACTACCCCAAAAATCGCTCCGCCATCTATCCGATAATCACCCCCATGGACGAGAGTCGGATGTTGCGGATCGATCGGCTGCTGACTCTTTGACATCACAACTGCTTTCTTGAGTGACTTCCGCGTTCGAATCCGCTACGCTCAATTTCTTGAAATGAAAGAGTTCACAGGGCAACTCTCCTATAGCATCCAGTGTTTTTCATTTCTCAGCCCCCTCTTGAAAATGCGACACAACGTAGGAAAGTCGTTGACATGAAATCCTCTTTTGCAGGCTATGGCCATAAGACGATGTTCGACTCTCAAGAACAAATAATCAACTCTCCCCATGGCGAAACATTTCGTTTCAAATCCTGGCTTTCGATCCTGTTCTGGAGAGTGCTCCTCTTGGGTTTGTTATGTTTTTTATTCCCCTGGTCGTAATGATCGCTTCGATGATCTGTTATTCATGTTGATCAACTCCGAAAAATAATGAGATGTCGCAGGAATAAAAAGCGCGCCAAAATCATCACTTCAAACGCTGGCATCTTCACGAGTGGATACCCTATGATAGCCATCTAACGGGCCGTCTGTGATTCTGCTTTGAGTTATTTTGCAGTGAGTTTTTCAAACATCCGTCTAAGGATTTGATATGCAAGCCGTCGCGATCAAGCCACGCATGAAAAATAGTATTCATGCCGTTGATATTTCCAAACCAACGCTGGAACGTTTTCCTGATGGCAACGGGGTCTTGATCCAGGTCTTGCAGGTCGGCGTCGATGCCACCGATCAGGAAATCAATGAAGGACTCTACGGAAATTCTCCGGAAGGAGCCGATTTTTTGATCATCGGCCACGAGCTCTTCGGCATCGTCCAGGAAGTGGGCAACCGCGTGACTCACGTCAAAAAAGGTGACTACGTCAGTTGTACGGTGCGTCGACCAGGAGGATCAATTTATGACCAGATTGGCCGTAACGACATCACCAGTGACAAGGTCTATTACGAGCGTGGGATCAACCTGCGTCATGGATACATGACTGAGTTTATTGTCGAAGAAGCAACGTATGTCGTCAAAGTCCCGGAAGGCATGAAAGCAATCGGCGTCCTTGCTGAACCTGCCAGTATTTGTGCAAAGGCGATTGAACAGGCTTATCTGGCTCAGGCACGTTTGCAGGTCTGGTCGCCGAAAATCGCCTGGGTCGTGGGCTCCGGCCAGATCGGCTTACTTTCCACAATGATGCTCAAACTCAAAGGGTTGGAGGTCTTCACCATCGCCCGCAGCCCGCTTGAAGGCAATCTGAAAGCTCAGATCGCTCAAGAATATGGCGCACACTATATCTCCACCAAAAAAACGTCTTTGTCGGATCTGGTCGCCAAACATGGTTCTCCTGATTTAATTATCGAAGCGACCGGAAATTCTCAAATCGCCTTCGAGTGCATGGAGCATCTCAATCTCAATGGAGCTTTGGTATTAACAAGCATCACGGGCGGCAATCGCGATATCACGATCCCCGCTGATAAGATCAATCTCGAGTGGGTACTCGGAAACAAGCTCATGTTGGGAAGTGTCAACGCCTCCGTCAAACATTTTCGCGAAGGTGTCGATGCCTTGGCAACTGGCGAAGCGATGTATCCAGGCGTGACCCAAAAAATTCTCACCCACCCCGTCCGAGGCCTCGATCAATTCAAGCAGATGATCGAATTACTCGAGTCAGGCGAGGCGCTCAAAGTCTTTATGAATGTCTCTGAGGCGTGACTGCATTGACGGATGTGGAAAATCGACGTCGTGTCGGGTTTCCAGCTCTCTAAAACGCCGGAAACAATGCCGTATTTGGTGATCTCATCCTTGAAATCGTGACACAAAAAAAAGCCGTCAACTTGAATTGTTGACGGCTTTTTTATGGAATCTTGATCAACTCAGGTTTATCGAAAATCGCCCGGGTTCCCAAACAGACCTCGGCCAGATCCTGAGCTCGTTCCCCCTTTAAGATTAGCAGGCGATCTTCGAGGGGCTGGAGCCGGTGAAGCAGGCTCCGTCTCAACAGGCTTTTCTGCCATCTGTGGCTTTTCAATCAATGCTTTCAGGGAAAGTGAAATCCGTTTCTTGTTCTTGTTGACTTCCAGAACTTTAACGGTCACTTCCTGGCCTTCCTGCAACACATCACCAACCCGCCCCACACGTTTGTGATCGAGTTCGCTGATGTGGATCATCCCTTCGACTTGATCTTCGAGTTCGACGAAGGCACCAAAGTCGGCCAGTTTTGTCACCTTGCCTTCAACAACGGCATCCTTGGCATATTTGGTTTCGACATGATCCCAGGGATTGTGAACCAGTTGCTTCATGCCCAGAGTAATTTTTTTCTTCTCAGCATCAAGACCAAGAATCTTGACCTGAATCTGCTGGCCTTCCTGCAACACATCAGAGGGATGTCGGATACGACTCCAGGTGATTTCAGCGACATGCAGCAATCCATCAACGCCGCCCAGATCGATAAACGCACCATAATCTTTAAGAGTTTTAACAGTGCCAGCCACTTCCTGACCGACTTCCAATCGTGACCAGGCAACGGCTTCGTTTTCCTGACGTTGCTCAATTAAAAGAGCACGTCGTGACACAATCAGATTTCGTTTTTCAGGTTTAACGTCGGTGATTTTGCATTCGAGTTTTTGGCCCACGAACGAATCGAGTTCTTTGTGAAAACCCAGATCAACCTGACTGGCAGGCATGAAGGCACGCAATCCGCTGACCGTCACATCGAGTCCACCCTTGTTGGTTTTTGTCACCAGGCATTCCACGGTCATCCCCACAGCAACGGCATCCCAATTTCCGGAAAGCTTGCGAGGGCCACTCATGCGGTTGAGGTGGATCAGTCCTTCGGCTGCATCTACTTTTTCGATCACCAGATCCAGAGAATCGCCCACTTGTGGACGCTTGTCTTCTGGAAACTGGCTCAGGTTCAAAAAACCCGAACTGCGATAACCAAGATCGACAATGACATGCTCTGCATGCACAGACTGCACCGTCCCTTTGAGCTTATCGCCGGGACCGAGTGTAGATTCATCTTTAGGAGCAGCCAGATTCGCGGGAATCTGCTCGCCACCCATGGCTGCTGCTAATTGTTGTTCGATGTCGGTATCGATATCAGCGTCCCGAGGAATCTCGACAGGGCCAGCATAGGGAACCTGTGTGGCAGAAATGTGTTCCTCAGAAACATCTCCCAGGCTGGGGACAGCTTTCAGCTGATTCAAATCCTGCACGGGTTTGAGTTGAACTCTGGGACGGACTTCCTCTGCTGCCGGAGTTTCAATTGCCGGCTCCGACGGTGTATGAGTTTCTTGACTTGTTGTCTCAGAAGTTTCTTCAGCCCGCGAAGTAGAATCCTGTATCACATTTTCAGCAGCAACCGGTGCATGCTCCTGAACCGGCTGATCCGGATTCGAGTCCGCGCTGGCGGTTGACTCTGAGGCAGCAGACTCTGAGGCATCGTGTGAAACCATCTCGGATTCTGAGACAGACGTTTGTTCTAGTTCTTTGTTTTCAGACATCATGACCAATTTCAATATCTTAGAGAACGACGAAGGCATTCTGACGAGATCAACTCGATGCCTTATGTGGCCTCGTCGTCGTGAGCAAGCGCGACGACAATCTCCCGCTGTGCAGACACGTCATCCATGTGCATCTACCACAACTTTCCCGGAACTGAATTCTAACACGTTGAATTCAAAAAACGAAACTGTTTGACACGAGTTCTTTATAGGAACTTCATTGTTTTTCTGGACTTTTTGTCCCATTTTATCGAGATCGAGCCAAATCCACGCTTCAATTGCCTCCGCAAGCGTCCTCAGCACGTTCAGAATGCGTCGTTTTAGATTTTGCGCGGTCTCATGAATACCTCAATCAGAGGCAACTCAAACTGTTTTTCTATGATGCTTCTCAACTCTCTTGCATTCCACGCACGCCTTTGCTTTTCAATAGGCTGCCAGACAGCACATGCCTCGTCAGCCGGAAGTTCAACAATTTCTGATGACACAGACCATTGTGATGACACAGATCAGAATGGAACGTCCAGAGCACGACACAAAAACGTCATCAGCCCAGTCCCTTTTTTGAATCGACTCACAATCTCTGGAATCAGTTTCGCAGAGTGAATCATTTCCGGTTCCAGATGTGCCACCCCGATAAAGTCTTTTCGTTTGATCTCGTCGATCAAGGGATGGTCAGCGTCAAAGCCCGCCGGTGGGCGTTTCAGCGAGTCTCCCGACAATGTCCATTCGCTCAGAAATTGTTTGGATCTGACGGCTTTCTTCCAGGCTGTCGGATCGTCGGCGATTGCTTCTCGAATTATCGCCAAGGGCTCTTTATCGGGATGCCAGATTTCCACGCCCAGAAAAATGTCATCAGGCTCAATATGCAAGTAGCAGCCTGGAGCATGCACATCTTTGCCCATCTCATGACGAAAATGAATTCCGATATTCGTCTTATAAGGCGTCTTCTCTTTTGAAAAGCGAGTATCCTTATAAATCCGCATCAGCGAGCCCCCCACTTTCTTCGGGACGGCGAGCAAATGAGGACTGATTGATTCCAGAGGCTTTTGCATCGCTGCAATCAACCCGAGCGCTGGTTCCAGGATGGCAGCTTCATAGCGAGTTTTGTTGGTTTGAAACCACTCGCGGTTGTTGTTGGCCGCGAGGTCTTTGAGGAAGACCATCGTCTGTTTGGGAAACCCGCTAAATTCAGGCATGAACGTCCCCTCGAACCATACAGCGATCTTCGCCGTCTCGCATTCCCGGAGTTTACAGTCCCAGCCAGGGCAAGCCAGCCCCAGCCGTTGGCAGGTTGACGATATCCACTGAGTTCACATCCAGCACACTACGGACTTCTGCCAACGCAGCCTCGGACGGAGCAGAATCGAGGTTCACAACCGCGACCGCATTGCCCCCCGCCTGATCGCGTCCCAACGCCAGATGAGCGATGTTGACTCCATGTTTTCCGAAGATCGTTCCCAAAGACCCAATCAACCCTGGCTTGTCCTGGTGTCGATAAATCAGAAGCACTCCATCCAGGTAGGCGTCGAGTTGATGCGTATCCAGTTTGACGAGTCGGAGATATTCATTCCCGAAAATCGTCCCTGCGGCTGAGACTTTACCACTGTCAGTTTCGATCGTGGCATGAATCAGTGATGTAAAATCGCCCGCTTCTTTGGTTGTCGATTCTTGCACTGCGACATGACGCTCTTGAGCCATCATGGAGGCGTTCACAATATTGATCCTGTCTCCCAATGCCATGTGCAACAAGCCACATGTAAAAGCCGAAGTCATCAATTTGACAGGACGATTGGCTACATCCCCTTTATACTGTAACTGCACCGACTTGATCCCCCGTCCTTCGGACTGTTGTCCCAGCAACATGCCGAGTCGATAGGCCAGATCAATATATTTCTTGACGCCCTGCATTTCGGAAGCAGACACCGGAGCGATGTTGACGGCATGTCGGACTTCATTTTTGACAAAGAAGTTGACGATAATTTCCGCAGCTTCCAAGGCCACCAATTCTTGAGCTTCATCGGTCGATGCACCCAAGTGTGGAGTCAGCAGGACATTGGGTTGACCGATCAACCTGTTTCCAGCTTCCGGGGGTTCGTTGACAAACACATCCATCGCTGCACCGGCGATATGCCCCGATTCCAGAGCATCAGCGAGTGCATTTTCATCCACAATCCCTCCCCGGGCACAGTTAATCACACGGGCCCCCTTGGGCATTTTTGCTAATCGATCCGCGTTAATCAGATTCTTGGTCTGTTCGTTCATCGGGGTGTGCACGGTAACGATATCACATTTGACAATCATTTCGTCGATGTCGCGAAACAGTTCAATTCCCAATTCTGCAGCACGCTCGGCGGAAATGAACGGGTCGTATCCCAGAACTTTCATTTCCAGGCCCAATGCTCTTTGGGCAACAGCAATCCCCACGCGACCCAATCCGATCACTCCCAATGTTTTTCCCGCCAGTTGAGTCCCGGTAAAGTATTTACGATCCCACTTGCCGGCTTTCATGCTGGCATGCGCAGGGGCAATATTTCGGACCAGAGCCATCATCATCGCGATCGTCTGCTCGGCGGTGCTGAGCGTATTTCCCGCCGGGGTATTCATCACGATGATCCCCTGTTTCGTCGCAGCGTTGACATCAATATTATCAACACCAACCCCGGCCCGCACGATCGCTTTGAGTCGTTGCTGACCTTCCAGCATGTCTGCTTTGAGCTTCGTCCCGCTACGAATAATGATTCCGTCGGCTTCCTGCAACGCTTCTTTGACTTGTTCTGGTGACAACCCAGACCGAACATCCAATTCAATATCCGGATGACTATTGAGAATCTCTAAACCGGCAGCAGACAGATTATCAGTAACGAGCACTCGACTTTTCATTGAAATTCACTTTTGCGGAGAAATTTGGATGCACTGACAAAGCGTTCTTGAATTAAGAGGTAAACACAATACGACCTCTCATCCCTACGAATCCATGCATTATGATGAATCTTGGAAATCATGCAAACGAGTTGATTGGAATTGATCCGGAATCTACCCACCTGGATTAATCGGCCCTGATATTTACCAATCTGCCCTGAACTGTTACGTTTCCCGTTATCGAGGAGCATTTTTAATTCAAGGAAGAAATGGCATGAATGGCAGCCTCCGTCAACTTGTAAAAAAAAGTATGGACCAGTTTCCCGTTGTCGGACCCTATTTTACCCAAATCGTGCAGGCAAGATTGCACCGTCAACGGACACTTTCAGGACACTTTAGTAGTCCGGTCCCGAATATCCCGGATGTGAAAAAACGTGCCGGACAGATCTTTAATACCACTCAACGACAAATTCCTGGCATCAACCTGAATTCCCAGCAGCAACTCCAACTTCTACAGGAACTGGCTGGCTTTATCGCTGAGCAACCTTTTTTACCTCAGCCGCAGGCAGGGCAGCGATACCATTTTGAGAACCGCTTTTTTAGTTACGCAGATGCCTTGGCTTTATACGGTCTTTTGAGACATTTTCAGCCCAGTCAGATCATTGAAGTTGGTTCAGGATATTCCTCGTTTGTGATGCTTGATACCGACGAGCAGTTTCTAGATCGCTCCATTCAATTGACTTTCATCGAGCCATTTGACGAGCGTTTAAAATCGCGTTTGAAACCAGAAGACGAGCATCGTACCACAATTATCAACCAGTTTGTTCAGGATGTCCCGATGTCGACATTCGAAAAACTAAAGGCGAACGACATCCTCTTTATTGACTCTTCGCATATCTCCAAAATTGGTAGTGACGTCAACTTTCTCTTCTTTGATGTCCTCCCACGTCTTGCCAACGGCGTGATCATCCATTTTCATGATATTCTCTACCCGTTTGAATATCCTCAGTCATGGTTTGAGCAACGACACTATTGGAATGAAGCCTATCTGCTTCGTGCCTTTCTACAATTCAATACCTCATTTGAAATACTGCTTTGGAACAATATGCTCGGCCTGCATTATCCACAGGAACTTGAAAAAGCCAGTCCGTTAAGCATGAAGGATATCGGAGGCAGTATTTGGCTTAGAAAAACAGGCAGCCCAGCAAAGTCGGAATAACTTTCTCACATCTGCTCACACGTCTGGATCCCCAGCAGCGACAACCCCTGCTGCATGATTCGAGCCGTCAGATCACACAATCGCAGACGGCTGTGCTGAAGATCCTTGTCGTCGATTGAAAGAATCGGCGACTGATCATAAAACGTGCTGAATAAATCCGCCGTTTCAAACAGATACTGACACAGAATGTTCGGACGAAACTCTTTGGCCGTCTCGTCAAGGGCTTCGTGAAATCGCAAGAGTTTCAATGCCAACGCGCGTTCGATCGGCGAATCCAACTGGATGGAAACCGCCTGGCTGCGGATCTGCTCGCGATCAATTTCCCCCTTACGGAAAATCCCACAGATTCGGGCGTAGGCGTATTGCATATAGGTCGCGGTATCCCCTTTTTTAGCCAGCATCTTGTCCCAGTCAAAGACGTAATCGCTTTCGCGATGGTGTTTCAAATCGGCATACTTAATCCCGCCAATGCCCACCCGTTCGGCGATGCCTTGAATCTCGACTTCAGACAATCGTTGTGCTTCAGGTTTCTGCTGTTCATTGTCTTCGATGACCTGGTGTGCCCGCGCGACGGCTTCATCAAGCAGACTTTCCAATCCGACGGTGTCGCCACTGCGGGTTTTATAGGGGCGACGATCAGCCCCCATCACCGTCCCAAAGCTGACATGCTGCAATTGGACGTGAGGATACTTCCACAACCGCGCTGTTTCAAAGAGCAATTGAAAGTGCTCACCCTGTCGAGCATCGACGACATACAAAATCGTCTGAGCATGCAATCGTGTCACCCGATCCCAGATGGTTGCCAGGTCAGTGGTGGCATAGGTATACGCTCCATCCCCTTTCTGGACAATAAACGGAGCCGGGTTACCCTCGATAAAGACACACATCGCGCCCTGACTTTCCCGAGCCAATCCCGATTCCTTCAGATCATCGACGACTCCCGAGAGCATTGGCTGATAATAACTTTCCCCTAACGTCATATCGAACGAAATTCCCAGCCGTCGATACACGTCGTTCATCGCTTCCAGACAGGCGGGCAAAAACTGGGTCCATAACGCCTGATTCTCCACATCGCCTTGATGCAGCTTCGCCGTCTCCAGTCGCGCCAGACGGTTGATGTCTGGATGAGCCGATGCCAGCTCAAGTAATGTGGCGTCCTGAGCGACCTCATCAATCGTTTTCTCCGCAGATTCCACGTCGTCTCGACAGCTACTGACAGCATTTCTCAGTTCTTTAAGTTTTTGTGCCTGTGCTTTGTCTTTCTTATCAACGGGCTTTTCCTCGGCTGCTTGCAGTTCTTGTTGGGCAGCGATCAGTCTGCTCTTTAAGTCCGCCAGGCTCGCCCGCGCAACGTGGTAATCCCCCAGTCGATTGACCAGTCGATACAGTCGGGAAAGCTCTTTCACCGGTGCCTCGGCAAACGCCTCGGAATTCAGGAAATGCTTGTAACCGTAAATGATCATCCCAAATTGCGTCCCCCAATCGCCTATGTGGTTGTCGCTTTGGACATGATGCCCCAGAAATTTGAGCAGATGATAGAGGCTCGCCCCAATCACAGAACTGCGCAGATGCCCAACATGCATTGGCTTGGCGACATTGGGTGAAGAATAATCGATGATGAAATTTCGCGGCTGATCTGCCTGCTCAATTCCCATCCGCGAATCCCGGCTGGCGGCCACAAATTGCTCCGTCAGAAATGCGTCTTTGAGCTTCAAGTTGATAAATCCAGGTCCGGCGATCTCCGGTGGATGACACAGGTCGCTGATCTGCAATTCGTTGACGATCGATTCAGCGATGTCGCGTGCCGGTCGATTCAAAACCTTGGCCAGCGGCATGGCACAATTCGCCTGATAGTCTCCAAACTTGGAGTCACCAGTCGGACGAATCAACGTCACGAACTCTTCAGGATGAGAGGTCAATGTGGAAAGTGCAGCCCCAAATCGTCCCTGAATCAACGATAGTATGTTCATCTTGCACGTCCTTCGGTCGACTGCTCCAGCAGTCATCACGACTCAGTAATGTCAGATCAATTCGCATCTCAAAACGTTCAGTCAGATCGGCCAATCAATGATTGATCTGAGCGAAGATGATTCCAGCATTTTCAGAGCATTATTCCAACACGTCTGTCTCACTCGGGCTGGCTTGATGACCAGACGACGTGACCGATTCGGGCTGCCATTCAACAATGTCAGCATCTGCCCAGAGTCGTTCCAGATCGTAAAGTTTACGGGCGTCATCTGTGAAGACATGTAGCACCACGTCGCCATAATCCTGCAATATCCAGGATTCACTATTATACCCTTCCAGGCCTAGCTTGGGCGACTTTTCCTTCTTCATCGTCTGGTCGACTTCATCTGAGATAGCCAGCAGGTGGCGAGGACTGTTTCCCGTTGTGATGACAAAGAAATCGAACTCGGTCGTGATCTTGGAGAGATCAAGAATCAAAATATCACGCCCACGCATTTCATCGGCTAACTGTGCACAACGCAAGGCGCGCTGACGCGATCGTAACACCTGCTCCTGACGAACATCCCCTGACGACTTCATAACTGACTCCGAAAAACGCAAATCGCAACCAGGATCAATCAACTCTCAACCTGATCGCTGGAGAATACCAAATTGCTATTCTATCTGCTCAGCCCGCCCAGTCGAGCAATGAAGTGCGGAATTCCCGTGAATGCTTAAAATCGCCCGCGATTTGTCCACAAGGGACCGAAAAGAGAACACGATTGTCCTGATCATGGCACGTAAACAGAAAAACACCGCAGAAACAGGGATTTTCCCACGGTGTCAGATGAGACAGTCGTCAGGCAACTCGTTGTCTTTTCCCATCCAACGTCATGAACTGCCTGCCGATTTGCAATCGACTGCTACGTTCCGTATTGGTTGCGGAATAGTTCTTCCAGCCGAGCCGTTTCATTCGGATCAGCCTGATACATTTCCTTGAGTGGATAATCTTGGGGCACCGGTTTGCCGTTAAACTCCATCATACTCCGCCACACAATGACCGCCTTGACGCATTCTTCGATCAGGTTGTCTTCGTTTTTCATGTCGGAGAATTCTGGAATATCAAGCAATTCCTGCATCTTGCGAATTCCGGAGTCCATCATTTCCAGACCCTTAACTCCATCTCCTTGTTTGAGATAAAGCTGACGAGCCTGATACATTTCGCGGTGCGCCTCTTCCATCAGTTGCGTCTTTTCCGCTTTGCCACGCGTTCGCCAGTAGCGGTAGTTGGTCTTCTTTTGATTGAATTCGATGGCATCGCGTTTGAGATCAAAATTGGAGAAAACCTTCACCGAAGCAGGATCGACGTCAGTCCGTTGAGCGTCCAGTTCGCACAGCTCTTTGACGACCTCATCATTGGCTTCCAGTTGAATCGTGCCATTGAAAGACGATTCGATCCTGCGCACACCGTATTCTGTCGTCCATTCATTGTAGGCCTGCTCCCAGGCGGCACGGGAAGTTTCGTTGAACGTCCCCTCGCGATGCAGGGCATCGGCATAATTGAATTGCGAACGAGCAGGATACGAGATGAAGATGATCCGATCGAATTTTTTCTGTCGATTTCCAGGCAGCGCTTCCACTCGGTTGGCTTCCTGAAACCATTCTTTGGAGACCAGATAGTTGTCACGTTCCTCACGATTCAAATCCTGATCGGGCAGAATATCGGCGTTCTCGGGAGAATCAGGAGCGGCATCGTGATTGTAGTTGGGATCATCGGGATCATGCAGAAAGAATTTGCGGAAGAGTTTCCATTCGTCAGAGCGACCAATTTTTGGCCCCAGAATTCGACCTGTTTCCCAGTATAACTCAGGATACTTGGTATTGCGTCGTGTCCCTTTCGCCAGAAACTTGGCCCCTTCCTTGACCCAGTGATATCGATCTTCCACGCCGTCCCACTCGGCGGAAACATTATACGCCAGATTCCAACCTTGAAACTCCCAGACTTGACGGAAGTGAGGCTGCAACAACACGATCGAATCGACTGTAGAGCGCAGTTCACCCCATTGCTTGGTCTCTTTTTGATCCAACGCCTGCTGCCACAGCAGATTCACCGCGACTCCCCGCATCCCCAGCAAGACGAGGTTCATGGTCGCCGAGGCGGGATCAACATTGCCCAGGCTGGCTTCGCCAAGCTCGTATTTAGTGCGCAGCTTGGCCAGTTGACCCTTGTAGTTATTAGAACTGGGGAGTCCTAAAAACACGATCGGGATCAACAGGAGCAGAATCCCTATGACGTAAACCAGTTTGCGTTGTTGAGACGTGAGCTGATTCATTACTTGGCTTCCATTTCTCGCAGGGTCAAACTGCAGTATCCAATCACAACACAAGGAATGACATACCCCAGCGTCAAAGCCATCGCTGGAATCAGCGATTTGAGCCACGGGACATCATAACCATTGGCGGTATAGGCGGTCATTTTGAAATCGACAAAACCGGGAATGACAAAAAACGCCAACGCTAAAAAACCACGGGAAATGGTATCCATCACAATCGCGAAGACTTTGAACGGACCATCCGGCAACGGAATCGAAGGATTCAGGTGGGCATACATCCGATATACGGATTCAACCGGACCGCCCCCCTCAAGTTGACCACTCAACAGTTCAAACATCATTGTGCTCAGAGGTGTCATCCCCACCAGTACCAACGAGAAGGTCAGCAATGTCGCCACCGGACCTTTGACAAAACAACTCGCCGTCACCGCGAGCATGATCATTAAAAATAACTGCAACCAGATCCCGAAAATAGATTTGAAATAGCTGACTGCAAAACTCTTGTCTGGCATCCGGATAAATAAGTCTGGCTGAGCCATGCCCAAATATTGACCCGGATCCAGGCACTCCACTTCGACCAGAAGATTCCCCTTGGGCATCACATCGGTAAATAAATTCGCCGACCTGGCTTCCGTTGTTTCTTCGTCTCGGTACTCAATTGTTTCAGGCACATAGACCAGTTTTTCCTGATTGAACTGGCTGAACTCCTGTACTTCAAAAACCGGCAGAGGCACTCGGATCGTTTCGTCATCTGGATTCACCAGAATCATCCGTGCGCTCAGGCGTTTGTCAAGATCCCCTTTGTAGGCACGGAAGGCTTCAAAGTTATATTCAAACTGCATCGCCGCTGGTTCTGCTGGCGGATTCTCAGGATCAGCTTCGAGAGCACGATCGTATTCTGCCTTACGTTTTGCATAGACCGACTTCAACCGGTTCGAATTCAAATCTTTGAACTCATAAAACGTCCGACCTTTGGTTCCCCCTTCGATATAACTTCGAAAGGTCCATTCATAACCAACATTGATACCCGTCATGTTGCGGGTGCTGCGTCCAAAACGATCGGAAAATGACAGCTTACCGTAAATAGGCTCGCGGCTGATTAACTCTGACTTTGCCGCCTGCGGAGTCTGACGCACAATCCAGACATATCCAACCATCCCCATAATCAACAACACGCCCGTCCCAACAACGGTGTAGCCCAGAAGTCGGCCAAGATAAACTTCGTTTCTGCGCGTCGGCTTGGTGATCACAGTATGCAACGAACGGGCCTTGATGTCCGTGGGGATCCCCCAGCAGGCCAATAAGGGGATCACAATTAAAATTAGCCAACTGATGGTCTTTAATACGAAACTGACGAGCACGCGAACCTGAAGATCCGGGCGCTCGGTCGTCCCACCAAGAAACCAGCCGGCAAACATGAATAAAATCGCAAAAATGACGAAGACAAATAATGTCTTCTTGCGGATCGATTCTTTGATCGTCAGGTCTGCGATCGCAAACACGCGACGCACCGAAAGCGACAGAAAATCACCGATCCCGCGCCTGAAATTCGTCGACGCAATTCCAAACCCTTCGGAACCATGATTCAAAAATGTTCCCAGCAGAGATAAACCCAACAGCAGGATCAAAAATCCGGCCATGACCAGCGCAAAAATCCCGAAATTCAACAGGAAATTAAAATCAGGGGCATCAAATTGCATGGTGAATGATCTACTGAATAAAACTTGAAAAATTCAAAATCAAAAACATCTGCACAAATAACAAGAGCGATCAGGAACAATTTGAGACGTCACGACAGACGCATAAGTTCCCTTTTAGATTTCTTTTTAAGTCACTTTTTCGCCCGCCAG
>JBGSVC010000450.1:0-2780 GCA_041753175.1 Planctomycetaceae bacterium | reverse complement strand
AGAAGAGCAGGCCGAGTGCCTTCGCTCCCATTCTCTGCGATCCACCCGCCCCGCCAGCCAGCGATACCTGACGAGGGACGTTAGCAAACCAATATGACACTATCCACGATTCGCGGTCTATTTCAGCTCATTTGCCTGATCTATGCGTTTCTTTCTGCATTGCTGGCAATGCTCGTGTTCGCAGGCGTTGTGCCCTATCCAATGTCAGCGAGTATGGAGATTTATATCTATGTGCTCGTCTTCGACTTTATCGTTTTTGATCTGATCGCGTGGTTTTCACAAAGACACTTGCTTATCGCAATATATATCTCTGGATTTTACACCGCAGCGCGGATCGCGTTCGACGCGACATCACAGCGTTTCCTGCATGCCCAGATTCTGTCAGCCCTTCTGATCCTTATTATACTTCTTCTTGGATCGTGCCGTCTGTCGCACCTATGGCAGAGAAAGCCAAAGTGATTTTTTCCATAAACACAATATATTATGAAGACAATTTATCTTACAGTCACGGCTGATATCAGAGTGCCGAATAATGCTGAGATTGTTCGTATCACCGACGATGACGGAATATCAGATGAATATATTCGTGTCGCAGGGAAACTGGTTCGGCCAGCAATTCACTGGATGGAATACTTCTCCAAGCAGAATCCAGACCCTCGATGCCCAGTCGTCTCCGGTCTTGACGGAATCAGTTTTGGTCAAATCGACCAAGAATTTGAGGATGAGTATCTACAAGCCAACCCTTTTGTGGATTATACAATTACAGAAACAGAAAAAAGCTAACGAGCGCATGCACCTAATCCCTACCCGCTGTCACGCCGGATGCTGGCTCCGCTTCGCTGCGCTGGCATCCGCCGCGCCAGCTGTCCGGGATAGGTGATGCGGGACGTTAGCAAACAAATATGAACACCATCCGTATACTCCTACTCAGCATTTGCCTTCCATGTCTTCTCCTAGCTGGCGATATTCCAGTTGACCCGATTGTTGTCCACTTACCGCATGGTTCTGATGATCTTCGGCCGACAATCAATAATCGGAAATACGCTGACACCGACTTGAGCGACTGGGTCTCCGCCGTAGCACAGAAGTTCGGCACGAAAGATCCCGTTGTCCTCGTCTCCTATAGCGGAACGCCTTTTGGCCGCGCCAAGGAGATTTTTGACATTGTGAGCAGAACTCAGCAGAAGATTTACATGGTTTACGTGACGCCACGAAAGACTACAGAGATTTCACAACCTCAGCTTGGAACCCTGACCCAAGAGAACATTCCACCTTGGCTGAACCAAACTGCGTCAAAGCTTGAAACAAAATAATGCTAACGAGCCGATGGACCTAATCCCTATGCCTTCGGCACTTCTGGCATTTCGCCTGCGGAGCAGGCTCGGATGCCAGAAGCAAGTAGGGATAGGTCATCGGGGACGATGGGCAATACAATATCAACCTCATCGGCGTATCCACACCTCAAAACTATGAAATACCAAATTGCAGCAACGCTCAAACAGAAGGAATTTGAGGCCGTCACCGACGTTCTCACCAGAAACGGAATAACCACAGAGAGGATTGATGGCCGCATCGCCTGTTTCGATTCACAAGAAGAGGCTTCGCGTGTCCTTAAACTTTTGAGTAATGATCTCCCCTATATCAAGTTTAATATGATTCCAGTGCCCACAAATGAGAACAAACAAAACTGACAAAAAAATATTCTCGGCATACTTAGATCTCTGTGTGTCCCAGAGTTTAACATGCTCCAAATGCGATACATTAGCGCTCCCATTACTTGGCACACGTAATCGATACAAATGCCCAAATTGCAAGCGTCAATTTGCAGCAGCTAACCACAAGTGCCTATGCATTAGCATCCCAGAGGCGGAACAAATTATGTCCGTTTTATCAGATCACGAGCGCGCTGAGCTTTTGCCGCCGCTTGAAACGCCCCCTGCAACAGGCATCGTCGGGCGTATCCTTAGAGGAGTCCGGTCTTTCGATCAAACTCTCAATAGTGAAGAAGGCCTCCGCCTACACAGAATCCGAGAGCAAATCTCTGAGATTGTTGTTAAAATGCAGAAACAGTAGAAGATTATGCCCATCGAGCCAGTCGACCTAATCCCTGTCCCTTCGGGACTTTCGGCATACCTCCTGCTAATCCGCTTCGCGGGCAGGAGGAATGCCGAAAGCAAGCAGTGATAGGTCACTGGGGACGTTAGCAAACAAAACATGCGGTCTCCCCTTCTCGTCCTTTCGTGCTTTTGGATCTGCGGATCGGCCCTATCGCAGCCATTCGCATATGACATTCAGGTAGACATGATTACTCAAACTGATAACGGCCTGAAGTTAGTCGCCTTTGTCAGAATTGCTGGTGAGCCACATACCAAGGTTCGCCTATTTGTCTCGTCGAACTCAACTATTGATCGGATCGTCAATGCCAAGCGAGCGACCAATGATCTGGAGTTCTCCTACTTTCGCATTCAAACAAATGAACAAATTCCTGAAGCACGCCCTTTGCGAATCCCACCACGGTTGGATATTATCACCGAGGAGGTGATGTCCGATCTCGCTCTGAACGAGAAATATAGGCGAAGTCAAGACACAGAACCTGAATGTGACGGGCATCTCAACCCATATCCTCTTCGCGAGACAGCTATTCTTTCCTTTACAGAGATCACACAGAACGAGTTCCTTCGAATCAAGCCAAAGATTGTGAAACCCAAAACCGAATAAAATGCTAACGGGCGCATCGACCTAACCCCTATAAGCTGGCACTCGGGCTGCTAAAGCACCCC
>JBGSVC010000449.1:0-2777 GCA_041753175.1 Planctomycetaceae bacterium | reverse complement strand
ACCAGGGCAGGGCACGGATCGCATCTGTTAAATTGTCAAAGCGAATCCAGACGGCCTTCCGAGTCTCCAGCATCATCATGCGCGTGAACAAGTCCTGGATCATTTCAGACAAACGGACAAGTACCGCATTCCCCCCCAAAGACCGAGTTCGATAGGTAATCTGGACTAATAATCCGATCGTCACAGAATCCAAAAATTCGCATTCTGAAAAATCAAAAGCCACATAGGGGGGATGCTGGCTGCTCAACAACTGAATAATTTCATTGTATTCACGTTGCTTATGCTGATAGGAACTCGATTTCGTGTCCGCAGACAGTTTCAGGACGGTCACGCTATCAATCTGCTGAATCGTAAAGTAGTCAACTCCATGTGCAAACATCTAAGTTTCGCCCCTCAGTAGAAATGGAATTGTGAGCGCCATAACTCCTTATTTTTGATAACGATTCGAGTTGTCAATTTCAATGTTTTTTTAATATTCGCCGCAGTAATACCCCTCATCCACATTCTTTCATGCGTGATCTGCGCACAAAAAAAGCACGCAAGTTGTTATCTTGCATGCTCTTCAGTCTTCAAACTCGACCTGAGGTCGAAAGAGGTGGCGGTCGGATTTGAACCGACGAAATAACGGATTTGCAATCCGTCGCCTTAGGCCACTTGGCTACGCCACCTGATTAGGAAACACACGATTCACGCAAAGTTTTCAGCCGCAGAACCGTCATCTTCCGAATAACCGTAGTTATCGACAACAGCGGCTTGTCGCTTGAATCATTATTGTCTCTCCAAAGCGAAACCAGAAATCAAGGGTCAGTTAACAGTCGCTACAACCGTTAAACTTCGCGTTAACCTCCCAATCGCTCAGGTGTCTTAGATTAGTTCATTGGGCGCTGGTTGTCTAGCAATTGCCTGCCCCTGGAAACCACAGTTTTCTTGTAGGGAGTAATTCCTGCAACCAATCTGACACCCGAAAAGCAATCCCGGTTCAATTCATTTTCAGTGACTTTTGCGATCAAATTCCTCGACCGACCGGATTAGATGACTTTGGTAAAATAAAGTTCACCGATCCATCAGAATCGACTTTTTGGACCATGGGTCGTTGGATGTTTCAGACGCAAAGAACTACAGTAAATCTCTGTCAATTCGGGTTTGACTTTGCAGCGGCTGGGAGCACGCTTTTTTATAAACAGTTTCGGTAGCGTCGCGCGGAGGCACGCAGCCGAATTTGCTGACGACTGGTAACGGGTTATGGCAGAAAATCTCACACAACACGCTCTCGAACACACGACAGCCCCCACTCCCACCAATCTCCTTCCAGGCAGCGAAGAAGAACTGATTCAAAAAGCACGTCAGGCTCTCTCTGCGTGCAACTGGGTCATAGGTGAATGTGCGACGCAATGGACGCAGAAATACGCCAAAGGTCGCACCGATGCAGATTTCGGCAATCTCGTCGGGCTCTCAGGCGATCAGGTCTATCAGCGACGCAGGGTCTGGGAAAAGTTCCACGATGTCTACCAGGAATACTCTGCTTTAAGCTGGTCCCATTTTTATATCTCTATTAACTGGGATGATGCCGCCGAATGCCTCCAATGGGCTCAGGAACAACAAGCCAGTGTTGCCGAAATGAAAGCCTGGCGACGAGCCATTCACGGCGAAGATCTCAAGACGCCGGGAAACGAAGCGGAGCTCTCGGCATTGGGATTGATGGAAATTGGTGGTCAATATTCAGAAGTCAAAGATACGCTGGCCCCGCCGTTTGAACCTAATCAAGACGTGTCCACGCAGCCCTGGGACCGCGACGAATGGGGCATGTCGTCGATGAGTGGTACAGAGATGAATCCTGCGATGGCCGGAATGCCGCAACGCATCGGTCAAGACGGTGCCTATAGCCCTTATAGCAGTGAGGCACGCGGTAGCGCCCCATCAGAACGTAACGAACAAACGGCTAAAGCTGTCTCGCCTGCTGAATTGTTGGAAAAGTCCGTCAAACGATGCGTCTGGCAAATTAACAAAGCTGCCAATATGATTGAGGCTCATCCTGAGTTGACCGCCAGATTGCCCGAAGATCTCCTTGAAGAATTTACCGACGCTGTCGACAGGCTTTCCAAACTCTCTCACACGATTGCCTGAGCAACGGCGTGTATCGGATGGGTTGCCTGAGATTTCTGATCGTGGTCTCAGACGACCTGAATCAAATCACTTCCTATTTGAGAGTCTGCCTTTGCTGATGCAGAGAATAAACATAGCGGGGAACAAACCGATTGCAGGTCATGGCTATTTGAAAACAGCCTGCAGTAGTAGAAATCCCATTGTGTTGGATGTGTTCCGACAACTCATATACCAAGGAATGGGTCGACAACGATGAACTCACCACCTCCAGGACCTGTGGAGCCAGACAGGCAGGCTCCCACTCCTTTGGTTCCTTATGTTAATGGCTGGCTTGTTCTGGCATTATTGGTCTGCGGCAGTGTTTTGATTTATCGCATCTTGTCACCTTCCGCGATGTCGCTGTTAGACCCCTACGCCACGTCGCGAGAAATCGTGGTCAGAGGTGATCTGGCAGAAGACGAAAAATCGACGATTGAAATTTTCAAACGTTCCTCGCCTTCCGTCGTTCATATCACAACCAGCGATTTTTATCTTCAACGCAATCGATTCCGTCTGGATGCTACCGAAATTCCCAAAGGCACAGGGACGGGAGTCATCTGGAGTAACGATGGCTATATCGTAACCAACGACCATGTCATTCATGATGCCTCAAGAGCACGTGTGACTCTTTGGGA
>JBGSVC010000448.1:0-13912 GCA_041753175.1 Planctomycetaceae bacterium | reverse complement strand
CAGCCGACGGCGTGATTGTAGGGTCGGCCATTGTCCGATTCTTTGAAAAGATGTCATCAGAGAAAAGCGCTGCACTGTCAGAACTTGCTGAGTATTGCCGTTCCATGTCCGACGAAGCCCATGGCTCTGCCTCCTGAGATCCGGGCGAATTCTCGTCAACGCGTCAAATCAATCGCCATGCTGCTGTAGACAAGTCGAGTTCAGTCTTTAACAATAGCCACACACAACTCCACGTCCGCCTTGTGATGTGACGCAATACGATTCCGTTGTAATTGGAAAGTCTTTCCATGGCTGCCCCGACACCCCGACGCGTGCATGCATCTTCAACCTTAGCTGCAAAAAATGCCAGTATTCTCATTTTTGGAGCTTCTGGCGACCTGACCGCTCGCAAGCTGATTCCTGCCTTGTACACACTGTGGAAGACAGAATTCCTGCCGGAGAAATCTCAAATCATCGGGGTGGCGCGACGCGAAAAAACCGACGACGCGTTCCGCGAAGAGATGAAAGCCGCCTGTCAGCAGGCTTCCCGGACTGGCCCGATCAGCGACGACGACTGGGCCACATTTGCATCGCGGCTGTATTATCGGCGCGTGGATTTAGACGATCCCGAACAGTTTGATCGTTTGAAAAAGGATGTCGAGTCGCTCGAACAACACAATGGTCTGGAAGGTCGGCGACTGGTTTATATGGCGACGGACCCCTCATTGTTCACCCCTTCGGTCAAGGCACTCCAGCAAGCCGGTATGATTCCGGATAAAAGCGATCCCAACTGGTTGCGTGTGGTTTTCGAAAAACCATTTGGGAATGATCTTCAATCTGCTCAGGAACTTTCCAAGAACCTGAAATCGATGCTGCACGAAGATCAGATTTATCGTATTGACCACTATCTGGGAAAAGAAACCGTCCAGAACATTCTGCTGTTTCGGTTTGGCAATGCGATCTTCGAGCCATTGCTGAATCGAAATCATGTCGACCATATCCAGATCACGGTCGCAGAATCGCAGGGCATGGAACGAGGACGTGGAGGTTACTACGACAAATCAGGCGCCCTGCGCGACGTGCTGCAAAATCACGTACTTCAATTGATGTGTCTGATTG
The DNA here is from genome assembly GCA_041753175.1 of Planctomycetaceae bacterium. Classification (GTDB taxonomy): domain Bacteria; phylum Planctomycetota; class Planctomycetia; order Planctomycetales; family Planctomycetaceae; genus SXPC01. The sequence continues at coordinate 12,814 of JBGSVC010000448.1, read as the reverse complement.
CCATGGAACCGCCAGCGCTTTTTCGCGGGAACGAAATCCGCGATGAGAAAGTCAAAGTGCTCCAGGCGATGGCTCCTGGCGATACGACAAATATCGACAACTGGGCCATTGCCGGCCAATACACGGCCGCAAAAATCGGCGACGAAGATGCCAAAGGTTATCGTCAGGAAGACCGGATTCCTCCGGATTCCAAGCGAGAAACCTATGTCGCGATGGAAGTCTATGTCGATAACTGGCGCTGGGCGGGAGTCCCTTTTTATCTGCGAACCGGCAAGCGGTTGCCCAAGCGTGTCAGCGAAATCGCGATTCAATTCAAACATCCCCCGTTGAATCTGTTTACTACCGTGGAGTGTGAAGGGGATATCTGCGATCTGGTCGAAGCCCGCCCCAACATGCTGATTTTCAGAATTCAGCCCGAAGAAGCCATCTCCCTGAAAACCACGACCAAGCGACCGGGGATGCAGTATCAAATCCACCCCGTCACGATGGATTTCCGCTACGACGAAGAATTTAACATTGGTATTCCGGAAGCCTACGAACGTCTGCTCCTGGATGTTCTGCGTGGCGACTCAACACTCTTCACACGCAGCGATGAACTTGAAGCTGCCTGGGCCTTTGTCGATCCCGTACTCAACAAATGGGAAACAGATCCCGACTTCCAGCCCGAAACGTATCCAGCGGGCTCTTGGGGACCACAAAAAGCAGAAGCGTTGCTTCATGACGCGGTACGCAATTGGCGAAAGCCGTTGCAGGAGCGTGACGAGAAAAAATAGGATCACAGCCCTAAGAGCGCTGGCAGGAGACGAGAAGTCTTGCCTTCACCGTTCGTTATTTCATACGGTATGCCGTTATAAAAACTGTCGACCTACTGACAACAGGAGTCAGGTCGTTTCGGGTTGAAAGCTCACCGTTTGTTTCGGGATAACACGTCGGGCAAATCGATAAGCGCTGCGGGAGACCACAAACATCACAAAGCCCGCCTGCCCCCCGATCAGATCACAGACCCAGTCTTTGAAGTCCATCTGTCGTCCAAACCAGGGTTGAGTTGTTTCATCGATCGCACCATAGACGGCGACAGTCACTGTAATCATTAGCCAGATGGGGAGACTTTTCCATCCCCAGAAGTGAAGACAGATCCCCAACAACGTCCCTAACACAGCGTATGCTGTGATGTGCAAAAGCTTGTCTGAGGCATTGAACGTCTGAACGCCTTCCATCGGAATGTGCGTGAGGGTGAACATGGTGATCCAGTAGGCGATCAAAGCGACCAGCGCACAAGCACAGCGGTTAACCAGACGTTGTGTCATAACGGGCAAATTACCTGACAAAAGAAAGAGAACGACTTCAACCAGACCTGTTGACGTCTGGCGAAAAGTGCTGTCATTGGTTCATGCATCAGACATGAAGTGCAAAATGACTTTCTTAAACATACCTCATTTAACGACTCAGGCTGATGGCTGCCAAGGTGTGTCCGAAAGTTTTTCGTATCTTTGACGAAATCTTAACCATCTTCGTTAAAAGCATCCCATTGTGTTCATGCAAGAACACCAGTCTAGCCACATTCTCGATCACAATTTGCCAAATATTCGATTCAAAACGAATCACAGATGGCTATCAGATCAAGGCCAATCTATATTCAACGTCTGGACCCAATTCGAATTATTCTAGCAGCCTGTTGATTTTCTCAATGGGCTGCTAGATTCCAGGGATGGAATCAATGAAAACGCCCGGTTTCAGGCGTTTTAAGAGTGTTGTTATTCGAAGCGAAGTCGAATTTCAACGGCTGTTAGAGGCCGCTGACCAACTGATTGCCTGCAGGATTTTGCAGGTCATGCTGATTAAAAAGAACTTCGACCAGAGTCGTGACTGGAGTTCCTGTTTCGGGGCACAACCCTTTTCGAACCTGCAACCGCCAGACATAATTTTCCAGGGTGGCTTCTGAGATCTTGACCGGCTCACAGACAATAGCCGTTTCATACCATTCGCCGGGAGCCAGCGGAGGATAATATCCGATGGCAGGATCGGCATCTTTGAGTCTCGGGTCGCTGGCTGAAACCATCAGCGACTTGGGGATCCAGTTGTCGATTGGCTGTTCACTGCAAACAAAAGAATTGGAGCGTAAGACTCCAGGTTGCAGTGGATCGGCGACTTTTGTCGTCAACAGGGCATCGTCCAACGGAGAAAACGACTGATCAGCAGAGGTATTTTGCACGCGTAAGCGAAGGACGAGCTGGCAATCCTGTTTTAATTCGCCGACAGGGTGCTGCTCGATCGACAGCGGCGTGAGAGTGACTTGGCCGAATTTACGAGATTTTCCCAGCGTCAAAGCATGCCCGGCGGGCAGTTTGGCGGACTCTGGGACAAATCGATACCCCGCCTGACCATTAACCATCGGCATTGGTACATCCGGCAACGATTCCAAAATCGAGGGGCGTCCGTTCATTCTTTCTTGAACCAGATAGCCACAGACCGTGCTGACGACAACTGCATACATAAACGTCATGGTGAAAACGCTGAAAGGGACTCCTGTGCGGGCAACGTGACGTTCGTTTCGCAATGCTCCCCGGAGGTCTTCGGGAGAAACGCTGGAACTTTCATACCCTCCCGGCTCACGACGGTTCGCCGGAAGGTATTCACGTGCAGGTTTAATGTTGGAGGCTGGCTGTTTTGTGGGCAAGATTTTGGGACGCGAGGCAGTTGACGCGACCTGCTCTGTTCGCGGCAGATTATTCGTGGCTATGGCAGGAGTTGCCAAAGTGGGTGGACTGACAGGCTGCGAAGGTGTTGATGCAGATTGTTTTGAAGTCGATTCAGTGACATAAGGATATAGCGGATGACGATCGACAGAAACTGGTTCGATATCCTTAGGCTGGAGGGCTCCTGTCCCGGCTGGCGCATGAAAGGCGGGCTGAAACGTCGATTTGGTCTCGGACTGGTGAGCGATGACCTCTGCAGGCTTGGCAATCACGGGAGCGGTTTTGATCGTAGGCTTAAAGAGAGGAGCGGCATCCAGCGAAGGTAGAGCCAATTCTTTGGCTGGAGTCGGGGCAGGTGTCGGTCGAGTCGGTAAGACGGAAGTCGCCTCAGGAGTCGCAGGAGGGACTGCTTTTGCCGGTTCGGTGGGCCGGAACGCCTGCGCTTTGAGTTGTTCTACCTTGCGTTTGAGTTCTTCGAGGTCTGTTTGATCACTGTAAGAAAACCAGTCTGGATTCTGATAAACCGGGGTTTGGCCAGTCGCGCCTGGACTTGTGGTTTCCCGATGAGATCCTCCCGCTGTTGAGCTTGTCGACAAAGGAGATGAAAAGAGCGGTTTTTCAGGTGTCGATTCAGGCGACATAGTCAGCATCCCTGCAAGAATTCTATAGCCAGTCAGAGGCGAATCACAAAATCTCAACACAAGACCAGATGTCAGCAGCCAGTCTGACTGACGAACAAATTGGCTCTGCCGCCCTGCTCGTGGTGTCAGTAATTGACCAGCATCAAGTCGGTCCAGGAGATTTTCGCAGGATGACCATTTTGCTGCAACATCATTTCGCTGGCATACGGGAGGATCCCCAAAATTGGGACGTCAGTCCTCCGAGTGATTTCGACAGCATGCATGGTCTCAAAGAGCGTTTCCGGGTCGGGATTAGCCGTGTTCAAAATCACCCCGGCGATTGGTAAACCACGACTGCGGGCCGCTTCAATTGTCAGCAGAGTGTGATTGATCGTGCCGACTTCATTTTGTGCCACGATAATTAACGGAAAGCGAATGATCTCAGCGACATCGGCCAGATTATGCTGGTCAGAGAGTGGTGCCAGAATCCCGCCAGCTCCCTCGATGACCAGATAGTCGACTTGTCCCTGCCAGACTTTCAGCCCACCGATCAGCAGACGATCATCAACACTACGGCCTTCAGCCCGAGCAGCCAGGGGGGGAGCCAGAGGAGCCAAGAAGCGTTGTGGACAAATCCAGTCTTCCGGGCACGGTTTGGGTAATGCTCTTTTGAGCTCCACAATATCCTGCCAGACAGGGGCACCTTGAGAATTGAACGACGCCCCGCTGCAAACCGGCTTGTAGACACCCACACGCTCGGTCGTCTCAGCCAGACTCTGGACGATCAACGAACTCACGTAGGTCTTTCCGACATCCGTGCCGGTCCCCGTAATTATCAATCCTTTAAGTTTCATAGTCATAACGGTTTCATCGTCAGTTCGGCCATGGGGCCTACGGTTGTCGACTTTGCGGCATTGTTAGAGGCTCGCTCACCAAGCCTGATTCTCTAAATCGCCACAAACACTAAACCACCACAACAGTGTCAGGATGCATGTTTGAAAAAAGAAAAGCGTCTGTGAACACGTCATCGTGGTAAATCAGAGAGGTTATATCATTATCCGGGCCTCAAAAGCTATCCATCCGGCCCGATCGATCAGAAACAAAATTGACCTCACTGGACTCTCATCGTACAGTAAAATGACACAAACGAAAATCTGCATTGCCCTTAGACAGTTCCGGTCACTTTCGATCTGTACAACGATCACGCTACAGGATCGCACAGGATTTCCATTTGTTATGAATGCAGGCCTGTTATCAGTGATTGTGTTGGTCAAGGGCCATCGATTTTCCTCAACTGATTGCCACCTCGAACGCTTGATCCAGAAGAATAGCCGGGAGGAAATTGACCATGTCGACACACATCCCTTTTCAGAGAATCCTCACCATGATGACTAAATACCTGTGTGCCTTGTCAGCAATTGTAATCATGGGTGCTGATTGCCAATTACGTGCTCAGGATGCCAATAAAACCGTGGAGCAAAAACTCTTGCCCACCGCAGACGGATGGCAGATCGCCGTCGAATACTACAAAATCACAGGCAACCCGCAGACGCCTGTCGTCATGATTCTCCACGGAGAAAACAGCAACGCCCTGGCATGGAAGAAAGATTTTGCAGAACCGCTTCATCAACTTGGCTACGCGGTGGCATTGATCGACCTTCGCAAGCATGGGAATAGCAAAACCATGATCAACGGCGCCACCAGTGATACAGCGGACCTCAGACCCACTGACTACGAAGCCATGATTATCTACGATATCGAAACTGTCAAAGAGTTTTTGATTTCAGAACATCAACAACGCAATCTCAATATTCGTAAACTCGGTCTGTTGTCCAGCGATATGAGTGTTCCGCTCGCGCTGGGTTTTGCAGAATTAGACTGGAACAAGCCTCCCTATGACGATGCACCGGTGCCCGCCATGCGCACTCCACGTGGCCAGGATGTCCATGCCATCGCGATGATCTCTCCGACGCTTGTGTTGCCTCGTGTGAATTCGACGGTTGCTGCGCGAAACCTCAGTGCGCCTGTGCGTCAGATTCAGTTTTTTATTGCCATGGGCAAGGACGACGCCAACGACAAAGGCCAAACCAAGCGTTTGGAAAAACTCCTGATGACTCACCCTTCAAACACCGAGAGAATCACCTTTAAGCAATACGCTTCCAACCTCAATGGCGTCATGCTTGCCAATCGAACTCCGACCCTGAAACAGGATCTGATGGCATTCTTTGACAAGAACTTGATGAAGTATGATGTCGAATGGATTGACCGACGCTCACGCCTGTTGCGTTAACCGAACGGATCGCGCAAGACACATTATTCCACCAGTCCCATGTCCATGAGTTTCTCCCAGCATTCGTCTCGCTCGCGACAACGCGTTAATGCTGTCCAGGCTTCATCCTGGACAGACATAAAGGCGTCATGGGAAAAGGGTGCAGAGGTGTTTGTCGATTTCCCCAGCGCGATCAAACGCTTCATGACACCGACATCAAGCCTGGTCATGCTGTGGCCATGCAGGCGATAATCTTCAAAGGCCTCCCAGGCGATTGGAAAGAGGGGTTTGAGGATTTTCTCACCGATTGCGCTGGCATACTCTCGAATTTCGTATTGAGCATGTGAATCCATTCGCAGAGCCAGGAAATGCAGCAAATTGTGCAGGTCGACTTTCCAATAGGCTTCGGTGTAGGTACATAGCGGCAAATCTTTGCGGGCCTGCTCGCGAGCGACCCCGGCATCCAGACGCTCCTGGTAGAGTCGTCGTGCCGCCTGTTGAAATTCATACTCGGCTTTCGATAACGTCTCACCCACTTCTGCTGGCAGGGCGTCGCCTGAACCTTGACGGTTGGATTTGGCTTGTGTTCTCCATCCATGAATGGATGTCGTTTGAGCGGAATCGATGGCTACCGAATATCGGGTGCTATATTCATTGACGTTGGCTGTCCGATGACGAATCCACTGGCGCCAGCAGTCCATGGGTACACGAACGAGCAGTTTGACTTCCGCCATTTCAAAGGGTGTCGTATGGCGGTGACGCAGCAGATAGCGAATTAATGTGCGATCATCAGAAACCTGTCTCGTTCCTTCACCGTAACTAACGCGAGCGGCCTGCGTGATCGAACTATCATTCCCCATGACGTCAACCAGACACACAAACCCATCATCGAGCACAGGGAATTTCTTCCATCGCAGTTCTTCAAATCCCGTATTCGCATTCGTCATGATCTAGTTCCCATTGCGTGACCCATAAACAGCCGTCGCTCGTCCGTCTTCAGCAAACAGCCCATGATAGCAAACCCTGTCCAAAAAAAAACCTGCCCGGATTTCTCCTGGCAGGCATACGTAGATTGAGACCTGTAAGTTTCAATTGCTCATCGATTGTCTATCTGAATTGCCAGCTTTGGGGCTATTAATGCCTAGAATTGGCCGACGACATTCCCATCAGCCCGACGAGCCAGATTTCGCCAAATCGTCAGATCCAGGCTTTCAGAGATGGCTCGCACACTGCCATCAACGAGCAACGACTGCACGATCCCCTTGTGATAGCTTCGACTGGTCACAGCGGCATAGGTGATATCGGCTGCGGTGAAATTTCCGGGGCTGGCCAATGTTCCTTCGCGACGCGAGGTAAAATCAACGCCGACATAATTTTCATCGGCACCTGGGGTATAGGACAACCCATGATTGGGGCCAAAAGTCGCTGTGAATCCTGATTGATGAACACGTCCTTCAACCCACTCGGTATGGCCTGTATCGGCTTTGAATCCGCTTGTGGTCACTGCCGTCAAGTCGGTCAACAGGGAAACACTGTTAGACGCAGGGACCGCAGTTGAGAGCGTTCCGGTGTCACGAGCATACGGATTCCACATTCTGACTTCAGAAAAGGCGATCGTGTTGCTTGTGCCGTCGGCGACATCGGCCATGCGAACACGAGAGTTGGGGCCGAACATGCCTTCGCCGCCATCGTATGTTCGAGTTGACGGATCAAATACCTCCCACACGCCGGCATTGTAGCCGTACGAAAGGGGATAGTTGACCGCCTGGCCGCTGGTATTGACCCGTGGACGATCGTTGGGATCTGAGGGGCAGATCAATAGATCAATACGGTTTCCGGTGAACTGAGGATTTGTCCCCTGTCCGTAGCCGACATCAAAATCAAACAAATCTTGCAGTTGAGATTGCTCGATGTAAGGCAAAATCCGGGATTGAGGCGACCAGCCAGCGGATGGGAAATATCCTGTGGCATTGCGGCTCATCGTGGTTGAGGGAGGAAACACTTTGAAGACATCATGATAATTGTGAAGGGCTAAGCCGAGTTGCTTGAGGTTGTTTTTGCAACTACTTCGACGAGCAGCTTCGCGAGCCTGCTGTACGGCTGGAAGCAATAAGGAAACGAGCAGGGCGATGATGGCAATCACGACGAGGAGTTCGATTAAGGTGAAACCTTGGAGTCGTGAGTTTGATCGAGTGCGGGTCGATTCTTTGGAACGATGGCTCATAGAGTGGCTTTCCCCAGATGATCGGTCGGCGGGAGAGTGAAGGAGTGGAAACAGGCGGCTGGCAGCGATCAAGACACTGAGACTCAGTCTCAGCACTGGCCGCGACGTGAGCATCCTAAGCACATCAGGTGCGTTAATCAACCGAGATAACAGCCAAATTTTTGATATTCACAACAGATTAGATATTATTGATGTGTCTCGACTCGAATCATCTTACTGGGGCATTTTTAGACACTTCCTTGATCACCCTCGCAGGGCATCTCTGCGTTATCTCAATACTTTTCAATAACTTGTAGCATCCACGAATCTTGGGAATGCTTTCTGCAGAGGGTATTCTCGCGGCCACTCACTAAGCTGAGCCCTTTCTCTATCTTCAAGGACGATCGCATGCTTGTCATCACAAGAAAAGCCGGACAAAAGCTGCAGGCTGGCAGCAACATTGAAATCGAGGTTGTTCGCACGACCTCAGGCCGAGTGACACTGGCCATTAAAGCTCCTCGGGATTGCCGTATTGTGCGTGCAGAGCAACATCTTTCACGCTGATCTGACGCTCCTGACTCCCATTTCGTTTGGGCCTTCTTGCACGTGGCAAGTAAACGATATCGGCATCAGGAGACAAGTGTTGTCTCAGGATTTGTTACTTCGCTATGCAGGGATTTTTGCTCGCTGGGTCTGTTTTATAACAAATCTGTTATCACATTATTCCCATTTTATCCCGTGAGATTTGATCCCAACAACCTCTCGTATCCTCTGTGATGCGAGGGGTCTTTTTTTGCCTGCAGGTCGCAGTCTACTATTTTCGGCTGCGTGTCCCTTGAGGAGCAGTCCCCTGTAACGCTTCAGCAGAAATCGACTGCACGACCAACTGCCCCAGTTCGTCCATTTCCATGACCAGATGATCGACGCGTCCCGAAAGATACATGTAAATAATCAGGCAGGGGATGGCAACGACCAGTCCGACAGCAGTTGTCAGAAGCGCTAATGCAATTCCCGCCGCCAATTTTTCAGGACTTTCCAATGCAGAGCCCCCTGCAATTCCGTTGAAGGCCTCAATCATCCCCCAAACGGTTCCCAAAAGACCAATCAACGGGCAGACGGTCGCGATGCCATTGATGACTCGCAAATGCGTCCTAAGCTGACTGACCTGACGCTCTCCACCATCAATGATGGCCTGCTCAACTTCCACACTCGGCTTGCCCCATTTGCGAATCCCGTGAGCAAATATCATTGCCACCGGGCTTCCGTTTTCTTCACATAAAGAGAGTGCTTCAGGCGGTTCTAACTGTCCTTCGCTTAACAACGACAGAAAACGCTCAACGAATGGCTTGGGAATAACTCGTGCTTTCCGCAAGACCACCAGACGCTCGGTGCTGAACCACACCGCGATCATGGTCGCCAGCCCAAATGGAATCGCCCACCAGTTTAAGGCATAAATCGCTTCGGCGGGTGTTGTGGGAATGACATTTTTCCGTGCCGGCTGATTTGTAGCAGTGGGGTCTGGCGTTTGAGTTGCCGCGGGAGGCTGTTGAGGATTTTCCACAACGACTGGCGGCTGTCCATCGGCCCGCTCCAGCACCACGGGTTGTGCCACGGCTGAATTCTCGAACTGCAACAACACGACGGCTGCCAAAACGACGAACGCCGTCGCATGGCTCGTTAAACTCCAACTTGATTGTCTTGATCTACTCATGACGCTATTGACCAACCAGAATCCTGTTCACGGGAGATGCGAAGTCTTGAGAACGTCTGTCGACGAATTGTTTTCTCAGCATAGCTAACCTCGGGCCAGGACAGAAGATCAAACGATCGGTTCCCACCTGAATTAAAAATACACATTCGTTCATATCCGATAAGTCAGCATGCTTTTGTCGTCTAACACCTTGCATTGTGGAGCGATTTCATGCTGGAGGGGAGGCCAGCCTCCTGTAGAGATGGACGCCTGGTTAAGCTGTCGACTTACCTCGATGCGGGATTCAAGATACAAGGGCGACAATTCCCGCGACTGGTCATGGTGCCAGTTGCGTCAGCCTGAGTTGGGCTTTGGACGCTTCGTTGGATTGAGGGAACTCTGTGAGCAGTTTTCGATATGAATCGATGGCGTTGTTGACGTTGCCCAGTTGTTCGTCACATTGGGCGATTTGATACAGAGCCGCTGACCGCCAGTCATCGAATCCTGCGTACAAAAAATAAACCCGGTGATAGGATGTCAATGCCTGATTCCATTGCTTCTGCAATAGATAGGTTTCCGCATCGTAGAAATAGCTTTGGATCGCGGCTTCCGTTTTTTCATCTTTGACAAGTTGCTGCGCCCTGGTAAACGCATCGTGGGCTTCGCCGAAACGAGCCTGAGCAATGGCCACTCGGCCCTGAATCACCGCTGCGTCTGCCCGAATCGAACTCTCCGGGAAGTATTCGCTGATTTGTTTGATCAGTTCCGAGACCAACGGATAGGTTTTTAATCGACGAGCGCATTCTGCCGAAAGCAGCCAGAGGTTTCCGAGTGTTGTTGCGGCCGGACTTTCGGAAAATTCAGCCGCCTGAGGCTGTAGACGGGCACGAAGAGTCTCCAGCGATTTTGCCGCCTCACTGACTTGTTCGAGTTCCATCAGTGCCCTTGCTCGTTGATACGAGACTTCCAATGATTCTGGATCGATCTGAGTTGGCACGGCAGGCTCGGGGACTAATTCACGAAAGACCGCGACCTGTTTCAACAATTCGTCCCAATCTTTGACCGCAGCAGCGAGCATGACCAATTGATATCCTGCACGTCGTTTGACGATATCGTCTGCTCCTGGTTGTTTGAGAAGAGTGGAAAACCGTTCGCGAGATTGTTCCAGTTCGCCGTTGATAAAATCACTCTCTGCCAGAACGAGCATTGCATCGTCGGCACGCGAACTTTGAGGACAGTCTTTCAACAGCATCTCGTAGATTTCGTCTGCCTGATCAAAGTCTTCGGCTTCGTAATGCAGAAGTGCCCATTCATCGTATAACTTATCCAGGTTCATCTGCTCTTCGTCAGAAAGAGTTTTGAGCAAATCGACGGCAATGCGATAGGCCTGATCGCTGCTGGTCAAAATCGATTGCAATCGATACGCCCGTGCGGCTTCTTTGGCACAACGATAAAGCTGCAACCTGACCTCCGGGTCGTTGTTGGCTTTGGTATCTCCTTTGAAATGGAGATATCCTTCCATGAAGATGTCACCGGCCTGCGCGGTCTGGCCGAGTTTTTCCAGGCTGATGCCTGCCAGATGATAGGCTTCAGCAACCGTCTCCGCTGGGGCATTTTCGCGATGTGCCAACTGCAAAAATCGCTGGCTGGATATGGCGTATTTCTCGGATTCATAGGCTGCCCACGCTGCCCCTGACAGGGCTTCGTTGTAGCTCGAAGAGTCTTCCCCCAGTCCCATGATTTGCAGATAGATCCTCTCGGCCAAGCCCCACTGTTTCTGTTGATAGGCGGCTTCTGCAATCTGCAAGGAGAGTTGAGTGCGGGTCGGATCATCTCCTGCACGCACACCTAGATCCGCAAACGTCTGCCCTGCCTGTTCCTGTTTGCCCAGTTTTGATTGAGCAATGGCCAGCGTACTTAAAACCTGTGCTTTGGTGGCAGGATCTGGGGGTATGGCAAACTTCAAATATTCCTGACAGGCCGCTTCGGCCAATTCATTTTTATCCATCGCCAGATAACTTAATGCCAGCACCGCAATCGCTTCAGGAAAGGCCAGCTTATTGACCTCCAGATCGAGCATCGGCTCGAGCAGATCTAATGCTTCCTGATATTTTCCGATTTTGTGATTGGCTCGCGCTAATTGATACCGCCCCAAAAGACGCGTTTCCTGTTCGTAAGGAGCAAAGTCAAAGGTGGTTAGCTGGGTGATGGCCTGCTCAAAATACTGAGTTCCCGAACCTGCTTGAATGATCTCGGCTTCATTCCCCTGACCAATCAACAACTTGGCCATCAAGATGACTGACGCGGGCGTCCACTCACTCTGAGGATACCTGTTTCTGAGTGTCGCGTAGACAGTCTTGCCGGATTCCCAACGCCCGGTGTTGACATCAACATCCAGACTACGAATCAAAGCATCGTCGGCGCGGGGATGCCCTGAAAAATCCTGAGCAATCCTGGCCCACAGTTGGAGTGCCAGTTCATAATCCCCCAGCGACGCCTGGCAGAGTGCTGACTGATAATCAATTTCTGCTTTGAGCCCTTTTGTCGACTCGTCACTGGGAAGAACAATTTTGGCATAAAGGTCTATTGCCTGTTGGAAATTGTCGAGCATCTGTTCGCTCATGGCCTGCCAAAACAGGGCATTGGAGGTGTAGGCGGGATTGTCTGCTGCAGCTTGATAGGAACGCGATGCTTCGAGGTAGTCTTTCATCGCATAGCAGGCTTGTCCTCGATTGAGCCAGACAAAACTGGTGAGTGTCTCATCGGGAAATCGTTTCAGGAATTCGTCGTAACGACCAACCGCTGAGGCGTACTGTTGTGCATCGGCATCGAGGAGCCCGAGTTTGACGAGGTCCTGAGCGGCACGCGGATGATTAGTTGCCGCGACCATGGCTTCATAGATTTCTCGCGCTTTGGGTATTTGACGCGTGGCTTCATACGCTTTGGCCAACCCGAAGCGGGCATCATCGGCGAGTTTACCGGCAGGATATTTTGTCAGCGACAATTGAAAAATATCAATCGCCGGTCCGGCCTTTCCATTTCGTAGCAGCGTATCGCCGTAGTAGGGCAAGCCCCATTCTTCGAGAGGATCGTTTTGAATTTTGGTCCGCCACGTCATGAACTCTGCTTCAGCAGTCTGATAATCTCCGACCAGATAACTGCATTCTGCAATCCGATACAAGGCTTGATGATAGTTCTTGGAGTCCGCCCCTGCCCTTGGGGGGAATTTTGTGACGTATTCGAGCAGAATTTCGCGTGCCGGGGCATACTGATTGAGATTGATTCGAGACTGGCCCAGATAAATCAAAGCCGTACTCAGCTTTGGATCAGTGGGAT
>JBGSVC010000447.1:0-2818 GCA_041753175.1 Planctomycetaceae bacterium | reverse complement strand
TTCCAGGGTTTGTCTGATCCGTGTCCCACGAGTAATGGGGATATGTGGGTCGGCGGGGGTCTTGTTCCAAAGTTGTGAGGGCAACGCAAAATAGCGGGCGATGCCCAGACGTTCTACGAGATCGCCGAATCCGTGATTGATCAGGACGGCGACAATTTCTCCACTTCTCCGGAGATTCCTCAGGATGCGGAAAGGGCTGGTTTGACGGTCCAAGGCTGGCCTCTAACGTGGTGGTCAATCGAGTTCTGTGACTTCATCATGACGGCTTAAAGGATCCGTCACAACCGGGATTGACGAAAATCGTGTCTTTGTCCAAGATGTGTGGTCAGATCGTCTTTCCAGAAAGAGTCTGGAGGGATGTCCGAGGACAAATTCACCTATGATAGAGGGTGATATTGTTCTCTATTGAATCGAACTAAATGACTTGTTTCGACATCATTGAATCAGGATGATTTTCCTATGTCTTACCAACTGATTGATCTGGTGCAATCACTGGATAATCCACGCTTGCTGGTGTTGGGAGACTTGATCCTCGACCGTTATTTGTGGGGAAATGCCGAGCGCATCAGCCAGGAAGCCCCTGTGATCTTATTACGGGAGGAAAAGCAGGAACTCCGTCTGGGGGGAGCGGCGAATGTCGCCCAGATGATCCGCGGACTCGATGCCCATGTAACTCTGGCGGGTGTTGTGGGGGCCGATGTCGAGGGCGAGCAGATGTGTGCCTTGCTGAAAGAGCAGGGAATTAGCTGTGAGGCGATCATCGTCGATCAGGAACGCCCGACAACATGTAAAGAACGCATTATCGGGAAGGCTCAGCATCGTCATCCTCATCAGATGTTGAGAATTGATCGTGAAACACGTGGACCGCTCAGTTCGATCGCAAAATCCAAACTGTGGGATCGACTCATTCCTGCGATTGAAGAACACGACGCAATCCTCATTTCCGACTACGCCAAAGGTGTGTGTGATGAACAGACACTTGAGCGTGTCGTGCAAATTGCAAGATTGATGAATAAGCCCGTGATTGTCGACCCGGCATCGATTCACGATTATCGAATGTATCGTGGGGTGACTGCGATGACTCCGAACCGGGTCGAAACCGGCAAAGCGGCTGATATGGAAATCAAAACCATCGAAGATGCCTTTGAAGCCGGTCGTCGGTTGGTCAAAAAACTGAGCATGGATCGTATCTTTGTGACGCTGGATAAAGATGGGATTGCCATCGTGGAATCCAATGGTCAATGCGAACACTTTCCGACTCGTCTGCGTGAAGTTTATGACATCACCGGTGCCGGCGATATGGTGCTGGCGATGATTGGCGTGGGTGCAGCAGCGGGATGGGATGCTCCCGTGTTGGCAAAACTGGCGAATGTGGCCGGGGGGCTCGAAGTTGAACAAGTGGGTGTCGTTGCGATTTCACGACCAGAAATTGTCGCGGATCTGGTTCGGGATGGACATGGTCGTGACAACAAAGTTTATGCAGATCACCTGCTGACGTTGCATCTGGATGCCAGACGCCGGATGAAGCAGAAGATTGTCTTGACGAATGGTTGTTTCGATGTCTTGCATATCGGTCATGTCAGCTATTTAAAAGAAGCTGCGTCACTTGGAGATTGCCTGGTTGTGGCGATCAATAGCGATGAGTCTGTCAGGAGTTTGGGCAAAGGAACTGATCGACCAATCTTCGCTCAAGAGCAACGCGCGACGATGCTCGCGGCTTTGGAATGTGTCGACTACGTGCTCATTTATGGAGAATCAACGCCCCATCGAGTTTTGGAATTGGTTCGTCCGGATATCCTTGTCAAAGGCGGGACTTACCGACTCGATGAGGTGGTCGGTCGAGAGATCGTACAGGCGTATGGTGGTCAAGTGCGTGTCTTACAGGAAATTCCGGGCGTTTCCTCAACGACAATTTTAAGCAGGTTGCGAGGAGAGCATGTTTCGGCTGATGAATCGATGCCTGCAACGATTCCTCTTCCAGGCCTGCCTGCACAGTCCGATCCACTTCCGCTCAAGAAAGCTGTGTAGATGAATGTCGAACTCTCCGTCAGGGAAGAGGCGGCTCACAAGATTGCAGTCTTTCTGCCCAACTGGGTCGGAGATGCAGTCATGGCGACACCAGCGCTGCGAAATCTTAGAAAGCAGTTTCCCCAGTCTCAGATTACGGCACTGCATCGACCGGTGATTGGTTCCGTTTTGGATGGTTTGGATCTTGTCGATCGACATGTGGCGATTTCCCGCGAACAAGAGAAATTGTGGTCGACTGCTTCGACAGAGTTGATCGACCAACTTCAAAAGAAGCGGTTTGATCTGGCGATCCTGTTTCCGAATTCGTTTCGCTCAGCGTGGTTGGCGTGGCGGATGGGGGCTAAAAGAAGAGTTGGATTTTCTCGAGATGGACGAGGGTGGCTGCTGACAACACGTCTGACTCCAAAGTCGCGTAAGATCCCCAACCCTGTGTTGGATGAATATCTGCGATTAGTTGAGGCCGTGGGATGCCAGAAGGACAATCGCGTGATGGAACAGGGTCTCAGCGAGGGGGATCGAGTTTCGTATCAGAAGTTTCAAGCACAATACTCAGGCTTTTTTCAAGCTGTCTCACGGCGATACATCGTCCTCAATCCCGGAGGCGCTTATGGGGCTGCGAAACATTGGCCCAGTAAATCCTTTGCCCGACTGGCACAGCGGATTGTCGCGGACGATTCTGTAGGGGTCGTTGTGTTGTGTGGACCTGCAGAACGTCCTTTCGCACAACAGATTGTCGCTCTGGCTGATCATCCTCGGGTCATTTCTGTGGCTGATTTTGAAGTCAGCCTGG
>JBGSVC010000446.1:0-1960 GCA_041753175.1 Planctomycetaceae bacterium | reverse complement strand
GCAGCCTGGCCCCGTGTTGGTGCATGTAGTGACCGTGAAGGGCAAAGGCTACGCGATTGCTGAGCAAGATCAGGTCGGCTATCACGCTCAAAATCCGTTTAATTTGGCAACCGGAAAAGCGATTCCCGCAACCAAACCCAGCCGTCCACCTTTACAACAGAGCGGCGCCCGTCTTTGTGTCGGATTGCCAGGTCAGTAAGACGGTAAAGCACCCGACCGTCTGCCTCTGAGCCCGTAGCCGCTGCAATTAGCCGCGCTTCGCCGACATCAAGCGTTGAGCCATCGGGGCCAGTAATTGGTCCGTCAACTTTAAACACAACGGGATAGGGTGTACCATCGACAGGAGCATTCACTCCGGTTAGAAGTTTTAGCTTAACGATGTCCCCAGAGGTAATTACACTAACTTTAAGGGGCTTTGGAGCGGGGGGCGGGGGAGGCACGCTTGCCTGAGTAAACCCCAGCTGTTCCAAACTATCCTGTTCGATCGGTGAATCCTTAGACTCTTCTACCTGGACGGCGCCCTTTGCCGCATTCTGCTGACCCTCTTCCAGTCGATCAATCGCCCGGCCCAGCTCTTCCAGTCGGTCTACGAGAGTCTCAAATATGCCGGTGGAGCGCTGCTTGTGCTCCTTGAGTTCGGCATCAAGCCGCTTGGCCACCGCCTCAACCTCTTTGCCCTGCTTATTAAGCCGGTCAAAGTCCTGACGAAACGCCAGCGTAAGATCTTCATACGCTTCACGCTCATCGGTGCTCTGGTTACTAGCGGTCTCCATTTCGACCTTGGCGCGACCCTGGCCCCGAGGTTCCTTCCCGGTAGCAGCCCAAACGACCAGGGCAAATACCAGAAATCCCGCTACGGCCCACACGCGTCTATCGTTTTTTATCAACAACTTTATGTCATCGAGCTTCTGACTCATAAACAGCTCCTCTCAACCACCTACCTTCGTTGCGCCCGTGTTACAATGTAGACCTTACCCACATGAGCATTTGAAATCTTCTGCTCAGCAGTAAGAGGCCGTGGGGCAAGCTCCCATCGCTGTGCAGTTACCGCACGTGTTCCATCCAACCGAAACGTGGCAGGATTAATACGCTGGGTGGTATCAAGCATATTTTCAACATTCAGCACGTATCCCCACAAATCAGGGCCCATGAAAATCTCATCTATTGTCGCTCTCACCGTCCCGTCATGAATGACGGTTTCGCCAGTGTAACGATTAGATCGACGATATCCGGAGATTCCCTTCTGTTTCCCGAACTCGGCAACTAATACCATCTCTCGCATGAGGCCACTTACAATCGTAGGTGGTGCAAAGCCCCGAGGCTGCTCGCGCTGTGGTTGACTGCCCTTTTCCGTTTCTATTTCGGGGATTGGATCATCAATGATATTGATGTAACCATCCCGAGGGTGCTCATCAGTGGATGGCATCGCCCGAATAGAATAAGTTCTCTTATCATCGAGGTGCACGATTATCGCTTCGCCTTCCGGTGGAAGATTCGGCTGCGGAAATACAATCAGATAATTATCCTGCTTCTCCAGCGCCAGAGAACTCTGCTTTCTCTTAAATCCTCCCTCTATTTCCCCAGGGAAGCTTATCTGAGTTGGCTCGCCCGGCTTAACAAACACCGTTTGTTCGTTGCCGGTATAGCGCACTTCTCTTGCCCAAGCTGGGGCAGAGGACACCATGATTGAGACTACAGCGAGCGCCATCACACGAATGAGAGGTGCTCTAAGATATTTTTTCATTGCTTCGTGTTCCACTCCTAACCCAAACATCATCATTCTCCCCTTGCGCTACTGATTCTTGGCCGCTTCTTTCTCTTCTTTCTTCCGCTGCCGCTCAGCACGCTGCTCTTCACGCTCCACTTCCTGGTCCTCGGCCCGAATTGTCTGGAAATCGACTTTGCGAAGCTTAATATCAATAATGACAATGCCGAACTCGTTATGGACATTTCTAGGAAT
>JBGSVC010000445.1:0-1747 GCA_041753175.1 Planctomycetaceae bacterium | reverse complement strand
AGAAGCTCAGGCATGTTAATAGTGAGCCCAATTCGGGCGTAGTGGCTCAGACGGAGCTTCGCCCTCCCATTAACAATATCCCTCAGCCTCCTCCCACCTTCACCTTCCTTGTCGAACCCTACCTCTCCGGCGTTCGTGTCGACTCCTTCCTCGCTAAACACCTTCGCAACTACCACGACTGGAAACTCGCCCGCATGATCGCTGCCGGCGCCGCTTCCATCCATCACCAACCCATCACTCTCGAACGCCGCGTTTTCACCGGCGAATCTGTCACCATCAAACTGCTTGAACCACCCGACAAACTCCTCGATCCCGAACCCTTCCCACTCCACATCCTCTACGAAGACCCCTGGATCATCGTCGTCGACAAACCCCCAGGCGTCATCGCGCACCCCACCGGCAATATGCAATCCGGCACACTCTGCAACTTCGTCCAACATCATCTCGACCAGTCTTCCGATATCCCCGGCCTCCTCCGACCAGGCATCGTCCACCGACTCGATCGACAAACTTCCGGCATCACCGTCCTCGCCAAAGAACACATCGCGCACCGCGAACTCTCCGTCGCCTTCCAGGCCCATCGCATCTCCAAAACCTATCTGGCCATCGTCCATGGCCATCTCAAAGCAGAGCAGGGGACAATCGACCTCCCCATCGGCACCGATCGCTGGAACGGCCACGCCCTCATGACCACCCGCGCGAATAGCCAAGACCGCAAACCCGCCAAAACCCGCTACCACATCCTCGAACAATACCCCCAACATACTCTCGTCGCCGCCACGCCACTCACCGGTCGCAACCACCAGATCCGCGTTCACTTCGCCGCACTCGGCCACCCTCTCCTCGCCGATGCCTTCTACGATTCCCACGGCAAGTTCAAACCCCTCGACTGGCCCGGCGACCCACAACTGGTCTCTCTGTCGTCGTTCTTCCCCCACGACCGCCACGCCCTCCACGCCACCCGACTCGCCTTCGGCCATCCCATCACAGGCTCCTGGCTCGAATTCAACTCCCCTCTCCCCGCCGACCTGCTCGCCTTGCGAAGTTTCCTGCTGAACAACACCGCAACAAAAAACTCCTGACCAACAGAATTATTGTTGATCAGGAGTCTTATTATTGACATCACAAGCTGGCATCAAACCTTGATCTCGTAGCCCTTGCGTTGCTCCCGACTCTGAAAGCCTTTAGCTTCCTCATCGCCGACGATTGTTTCTGCCTTCGAGTCCCAAGTCAGAGGTCGCCCCAGTCGGATAGCGATGTTGGCCAAATGGCAACTCGTCATCGCCCTGTGATGTGAGAAGACGTCCGAAATTGGTATCCCACGATCGCGAACACACTCCACAAAGTTCCCCATATGATTCCCCGGCTGCTTGCCTTTGCAAAGCTTCGTGATCGCATCATCCGCAAGAGGATTGCTCTTTAGTTCATCAGCCAGATCACCTTTAATCCCACCTCTGCTGACAAACAACGTCCCGTTCTCACCTTCCAAAAGAATCCCGTTGTCGATTTTCAAGTCCGTAGCATTCTCACGCACAATCATCTCAAAATGATTAGGGAATTGCAGTTGGATTTTGAACTTCGTCGGCGTGTTAAAGCGATCATCCATCGTCGGCATCCCATGTTCATAATCCATAGGAAATGAGACGTCCTCCATCACTGGAGTGATCGATGTCGGCCCTTGCCCCTCTCCCAGTTGATCAATCGCCCACTGGCAAATATCAATGTGGTGAGCCCCCCAATCGGTCAT
>JBGSVC010000444.1:0-9948 GCA_041753175.1 Planctomycetaceae bacterium | reverse complement strand
GCGACGGAGGCATCTGAGAAGGCACATGTCTCTCACGACCATACACAATCGAACTGCGATCCACCTGACTGGGCTTCCCTTTCAATATCGGCATCAGAGAATGATACGTCATCTCCTCAGGAACTTTCACCCCAGCCGCCTCTAAAAACGTCGGGGCCAAATCACCCAGGCAGACAAAATCCTCATACACAGAACCCGGCTTGATTTCCTTGCCCCAACGAATCGCCAATGGCACATGGCTCCCATACTCATACAGGTTCCCCTTACCGCGCGGAAACGGAAACCCATGATCTCCCGTCATCGCAATGATCGTATTTTCCAGTTCCCCCGCCTCTTCCAACGCCTTGACGACAGTTCCAATCAATTTGTCATATCGCTCGACCTCAAAGTAATAATCCACAATATCTTCGCGGACCAGATCGTTGTCAGGAAAAAACTCCGGCACATCAACCTGCGAAAGATCATAACCGGCATGCACCCCGGTCCCGACAACATAAGGGCGATGGGGATCGGAAGATCCCTGCCAATAACAAAAGGGTTGATTCTTATCGCGATTAGACATGAACTCTGCAAAATTTTTATAACGCTTCCCGGCGGGCTCCAGCTTGCCCGGTTCATAACCACCTTCGTCGAGTTTACCCGGTCCCCAACTTTTCCCCTCTTGTCCCACCACATAACCAGCCTTTTCCAAAAGCAACGGATACACCGGATACTTTGTATCCAGATGGCTCCACAAATTCCCACCATGCTCCAACCGGAAAAAATGCTGACCCGTCAATATTGCATTCCGACTCGGCGTGCACGAAGGCGATGAGACAAACGCATTCTGAAACAACATCCCCTCGTCGACCAGCCGATCAAACGTCGGCGTTCGCACGACCCGATCTCCATATGCCGACGCATGCGGCCAGCCCCAGTCATCAGCGATACAAAAGACAATATTCGGTTTCTTCTCCGCCGCGGATAAGTTACTTTCAGCCAGCACACCAACTACACACATCAACACAACTACCGAAATCCATCGCACACCGTTCATCAATCAAACTCCTTGAAAGGATCGCATTACTCTTGTAGACCCATCGTAACCCGCTGATGCATGCCCTGCAACTGAGCAATTCGTAAAAGCCCGTCCCACTTTTTCCACACTTTCAACACCACAACGTCTCGCCGATGTCTATAATTTGTCATTTCGCCGATTTGAACCCCTCATCGATCTCATTCCGACAAGGCCCTCAATTTTGAAGTCATCACGCCAGCGTTTCAAAGACTATCAACAACAACTCTGGACGCGCCTGAGCACAGCCCCCTCAGCCCCCTCAGCCCCCACACATCCACATGCTGCAACCAACCCCGCCACGAAGCGTTCCCGCTCACGTGGCGCCGGTGAACTCATCCGTGAATACCTTACCATCCTCAATGATTACCGCTACTCAGTCGCATTCGCCTTGTGTTGCGTCACCCTCTCGACACTCTTTAAACTCATTCCCCCCGCCGGCACGAAACTCATTGTTGATTATGTCCTCGGCGACAAACCGATCTCACACGTCTGGCCGAGTCTTCTGGGCGAACCCGGAAGTCGCTGGCAACTCCTCCTCCTGGTCAGCGGCGGGATGCTCGCCATCTCCATGATCGATATTCTTATCGGACTTTCTGGACGCTGGTTCGCGACCTGGACCGCCCTGCGTATCCGGTTGTCGATCCGCAAGCAAGCCTTTGAACAAGCCATCAGGCTCCCCCTTCACCGCGTTCAAGATCTTAAATCCGGAGGCGTCGCCAGCCTCCTGCGCGAAGATGGAGGCAGTGTCGGAGAACTTATCTTCACCATGATCTACAACCCCTGGCGCGCGATTGTCCAACTCCTGGGCAGCGTCGTCATTCTTGCCATCGTCGACTACCGACTTCTCCTGGGTTGCGTCGTTCTGGCCCCCGCGGTCTATCTCACACATCGCACATGGGACCGACACATCCGCCCCCGCTACAAAGATATTCGCAAACGTCGTGAAGAGATTGATGCCCAGGGGACCGAGTCCTTCGGCGGTATCCGTGTCCTCCGCGCCTTCCACCGCGAACGCAGCGAAACCGCCCGCGTCATGACCAACAACCACCTCCTCGGCAGGCAGGAAGTCTCCATCTGGTGGTGGGCCAGAGTCCTCGAAGGCGTCTGGCAAATGCTCATCCCCACCGCCACCTGCGGACTCATGCTCTACGGTGGCTGGCAAGTCATCAACAGCCAGCTTACCATCGGCGACCTCATGATGTTCCTCGTCTATGTCCTCATGCTTCTCGAACCCCTCGCCGTGCTCGCAGAAAGCGCCGGCACCTTTCAGAATTCTCTCTCGGCTCTCGACCGTGTCCTCGACCTCACACAAGAACCACGCGAATTCTCAGATTCCAGCGCCACCGTCTCCCTCACTCCTCATCTCGTCCAGGGTGATCTCTCCTTCCAGGATGTCTCGTTCCGTTATTCCCCTGAACATCCCTGGGCTCTTCAAGCCGTCAATATTGAAATCAAACACGGTCAGACCGTCGCGCTCGTCGGCCACTCCGGCGCCGGTAAAACAACTCTCTGCAATCTCGTCGCCCGCTTTTACGATCCTACTCATGGTCGGATCCTCCTCGATGGAGTCGACCTGGCCTCCATTAAACTCGACGACTACCGCAGCCTCCTGGGAGTCGTCGAACAGGATGTCTTCCTCTTTGACGGCACAATCGCCGAGAATATCGCCTACGCCCGTCGTCAAGTCGATCCCGACGAAATCAAACAAGCCGCCATTCAGGCCTACGCCGACGAATTCATCCGCACTCTCCCCGACGGCTACAACACCATCATCGGTGAACGGGGTGTCAAACTCAGCGGAGGGCAACGCCAGCGACTCGCCATCGCACGCGCCATCCTCGCAGATCCCAAAATCCTCATCCTCGATGAAGCCACCAGCAACCTCGATACGCAAAGCGAACAATTTATTCAGCAGTCTCTCAGCCAACTCATGCAAGACCGCACTTGCTTCGTCATCGCCCACCGACTCAGCACCATCCGACATGCCGACCTCATTGTCGTCCTCGACCACGGAAACGTAGTGGAAATGGGTCGACATGAGGAGTTATTAGACCACGGCGGCAAATATCTTCAAATGATTCAGCGCCAAACTGCAAATTCTGAGTTGTCTCAGCCCCTCTCACATCAGTAAACTAAGATGAGTATTTTCAAGCACTTTTGTGACACCCGTCACCGATCGTGCCCTCTTTCGAACTGATGCCCTTAAAGTGAGTCCACCATCATGAACACCCGCCGACTGCTCGCACCCACCCTGTTCTCATGCATCCTCTCCTTGTCATCCATTCTTAGCGCCGCCGATCAATCGGAAGAAGGCTTCGTCCCCTACTTCAACGGCAAAGATTTCACGGGCCTGACTCAACTCAACGGCAAAGCTGAATTCATCATCGAAGATGAAAACACCATCCTCGGCAAAACCGTGGTCGGCGAACCCAACAGCTTCCTGGCCACCGACAAAATCTATCGCAACTTCATCATGGAACTCGATGTCAAAACCTCAGACATGAACGCCGGCATCCAGATCCGCAGCAATGCCAACCCAGAAGAAACGGAAGCCGAAGTCAATTCCGGCGAAGGCAAACCGAAAAAACGCAAAATCCCCGCCGGCAGAGTTCACGGCTATCAAGTTGAAGTTGACCCCTCCGACCGCGCTTACAGCGGAGGCGTGTACGACGAAGCTCGACGGGGCTGGCTCTACGATCTCTCTGGTGACAAACATGCCGAGGCACGCAAAGCCTTCAAGCCAGGCGAATGGAATCACTACAAAATCCAGTTCGTCGGCGACCACCTCCAAACCTGGATTAACGATGTTCCCTGTGCTGACCTCCACGACGATCTCACTGCCGAAGGCTTCATCGCCCTCCAGGTTCACGCCAACAAAAAAGGGGGCATCGAAGTTCGCTATCGCAATGCCAAAATCAAAGAACTTCCAGACGATCGCTCCACGACCAGCAAATAACGATGTTCTACTTTTCAATTGACTGACGAAAACGACCGGGGTGACTCGGTCGTTTTTTTGTTGTATGCTGATCACCAGGAACCATTGGCCAATCTGCCAGAGCCACAAAGTTTTGGAAAGGAGAAAAACATGATTCATCGTCCACACTCTGACAGCCCCCCCATCCTGGAAGTCGGTGACCATCTGACGTTCGACCAATACGAACAACGCTCTGGCCACACAGAAAACAGTAAACGTTTCGAACTCGTCGAAGGAAGAGTCACAATGAACGCCGCGATGAGATACACCCAACACAACGAACCACTCGGCGAAATCCTCACTTTAATAACTTTATATCGACTCAAAACACCAGGAGTTGCCAGCGGTATCCCCACGACGGTTCTTCTCGACGCCCAAAACGCTCCCGAGCCAGATGCCTTTCTGAGAATTCTCCCTGAGTTCGGCGGCCGCGTTATCGTCAACGACAAAGGGTATCTCTCCGGTGCTCCAGAGCTGATTATCGAAATCGCCGCCTCCTCGGTCAGTATCGACCTCTTCGAGAAAAAGACGATGTATGAGCGTTTCGGCGTTGAGGAGTATCTTGTCTGGCGAACCGAAGATGCCGTGATCGATTGCTTCGATCTTCAACACGGGAAATATGTCAACATCAGCCCCGCCGAGGGAATCTGGAAAAGTCGCACGTTCGGCGGACTCTGGTTTGATACCCTTCAACTGGCAGCCCGCAATTTCGACGCCGCCCTCGTCGCCACTCAGGCCGGCTTGAATTCATCTGATCACCACACGTTTGCTCAACGTCTCTCTCAAAAACGTAGTTCTGCAGACACCTAGAAAAAGCCTGATCCTCATGGACGACACCAAAGGCCAAGCCCCCGACTGGAACCTCCTGGGCCCCGAACTCAAACGCCTGGTCGAAACGATCGCGCGTCTCCGCGCCCCCGGAGGTTGTCCCTGGGATCGCGCTCAAACCATGGCCACGATCAAGCCCTACACACTCGAAGAAACCTACGAACTCCTCGAAGCCATCGACTCCGACGACAACACCGAAATCTGTGAAGAACTCGGCGACGTCCTGCTTCAAGTTGTTCTTGATGCACAGATCGCTGCCGACGAACATCGCTTTCAACTCATCGACGTCGTCCAAACCCTCACCGCCAAAATGATTCGACGACATCCGCATGTCTTCGGCGACGTTACCGCAGCCAACGCCCACGAAGTCTCCACCAACTGGCAAGCGATTAAAAAAGCCGAGAAGCCCGCACGACAATCTCTTCTCGATGGCATTCCTCAGGATCTCCCCGCGCTTGCCAAAGCCGCCCGCATCCAGAAGAAAGCCGCCGACGTCGGCTACGATTTCCCCCATCGAGACATGCTCTTTGAAAAACTCAAGGAAGAACTCGCCGAACTTGCTGAAGAACTCTATGGCTCTGCCGAACTCCCCTCGCACCCCATCTGTCTCGACGAACCACACACGCCCGACCGACCCCTTCCCGACGAACAACTCAAAGCCCGCGTCGAAGGCGAACTCGGCGATGTGCTCTTTGTCCTCGCCAACCTCGCCCGTCGCTTTGGCATCAATCCGGAAGAAGCCCTGCGAAAAAGTAACGCCAAATTCACACGACGTTTTCAAGCCATCGAACGCGGCCTGAAACATGCCGGCGTCGACATCACCACAGCCACCCTCGACCAGATGGAGCAACACTACCAATCCGAAAAAGCCCGCGAGAAAAACGCCACCAGCCGGTAGCCACACCTCTTTTATATCTATGCACGTCCCACTTAAAACAACCGCTTACGGATCTTCCGGCAGATGCGGTGGTGGCGGAACCAGCACAGGACTGGCGCGCTGTTGCTTGAGCACCAGCATCACACGCATCCGCGGCTCGGCGCTCATCGTTGTTTCAATGCCAGACTGTTTTCCTGAACCGTCTCGCGTGACATCCAGCCCGTTGACTGCCCCTCCCGATAAGCCAGTCTGCTTCTCACCCTCCATAACACGATTCAACACCTCTCCATCCAACCCTGGAGAACCTGCTGGAGATGTCATCGCTGGTGGTGTTACTGCAGGAGATTTCACAGTAGGAGATACCGCTGCAGGAGATATCGCAGACTTCGAAAACGATGTCACGTTTTTCGACTCAGGAGTCTTGACTTGAAGCTTCTCATCCTTGTTGCCCAGTTCGATGGGAACTGCTTGTTGATCTGCTAAATAAGGGAGTGAAATGTCAACGGGTGGAATTTTCGCTTGATAATCAGCCCCCTCAGAAAGCACTGTCGTCGATGGTTGCAGTGCTCTCATATTTTGAGTCGAGACCAGTTCCTCAGTCACTGTTGATCTGTCATCCTTCGCCTTGTAACTAAATCGCGACTCTTCGCTCGCGCGTGGTTCTTCCAACACACCGTCGGCATTTTCTTTCCTCACAACTCCCTCAAAGGGCGTCTTCTTCACCGCCGCAAACCGCTGCGAAATCGCCTGGGTCTTTTCGGAGTTGATGCTCAATTCCGAAACCTCGTTGCTCTGTTCTGTATCCACCAGAAATCGAAACATCTGCGAAGCCGGTGCATCGATCAAGACAAACAAATCTCCATCATCATCAGCGACGCCCGATCGCATCACTTCAGTTTTAAGCACAGGCGAGTCATTGGCAATCCGGGAAACGATCGACTCATTCTCGCCAGCCCCAGCCTGTCCGCGGGTTTTGGTCTTATCGTCTATCGATGTCGCAACCATGGAAGACGATGGCTGATTTTTTTGATCCTCATCACTTTTGGATTCCTGGTGTTGCGACGACTCGGCAAGAGTAGGCACCAGCGTGTTCTGCAACACAATTCCATTGACGTCACAGTTGGTTTGCAATTCAATGGCGGCCACCGTCACCGACTGACAATACACATCGATCGAGACGACCGGTTCTTCTTGCGCCCGCTGTTGTGGATCAGGACACAAAAACCCGATCAAATCTCTTGCCGCCAGTGAGTGATCGACAACCACATTCCCCAGATCCGCCGAGAGGGTATTCGACCATTTATTCGTCCGGTTCAATTCCGTAACACTCGCCGCCTGAGTCCGGTCATAAAACTCCTGCATGAGTGGATTCTCTCCCCCGCCCATAAACGCCATCACTGCCGAATCCATCTCTTGCAAATTCGACATCACAATCGCTGTCGCTGGCATGGGCAGTACAGCGATCACATCGTCACCCTCTTTGGCCAATCCCAGAGGAACAGGCGTGATCGCCGTTGTATCAGTCCGTACTCCCGAAAAACCGATCGAGGCATCTAGCGTGTCTTCAGCCTTTTCGTTGGCAGCCATCGACATCTCGATTTTTTGAAGCCCTCCTGACTGCGGCTGTCCCCACTGCGAAAACCACATCATCGTGCCTACCGCCACGAAAAAGACCGCCGCCGTACTGAAGACCGTCATCATGGTCCGCCACATCATCGTCCGTCGGGCGAGTGTCCCGCTACTCACCATCCGTCTGTTGAGAGTCCCTGTACCACTGGCCGCGAGAGACTGGGCGGCTGTCACCGGTGTGACTGGTAAGCCTGCCAGGACCGACTCCGTCAAATCGACACCCACCGGGCTCGCCATCGGCAATTGACGCAAACGCATCGACATCCCGGTGAACTCACTGATCAGTCGGGCCACCTCGGGTGAGGCTTCCAGCTCACGTTCAAAGACGCGCCGCTCCTCAG
The DNA here is from genome assembly GCA_041753175.1 of Planctomycetaceae bacterium. Lineage (GTDB taxonomy): Bacteria > Planctomycetota > Planctomycetia > Planctomycetales > Planctomycetaceae > SXPC01. The sequence continues at coordinate 2,242 of JBGSVC010000444.1, read as the reverse complement.
AGGCAAGCTCGCCGTCAAGGTAAGCAGAGATTCGATCATCGTCGGGCAAAAGTGGCATGTCGGTCGCTACGTTTGAAAAAGAGGAAATTCAAGTCTGGAGGTCTATGTCAATATTGGAGGATTGAGGATTAAGGATGTCGCACACCATCGAGTCTTTCGGAATGTTGTTCGGATCTGGGATGGTCGGCTAACTGGTCAGAGGCTTTCATCTTCTTATGCACCAGACTACGCAATTCCAATCGTGCCCGATGCAACCGGCTTCGCACCGTTCCAATCGGACATTCCAGTATCTGCGCAATCTCTTCATAGGAAAGTTCGTTGAGGTCTTTTAATGTGATGATCTCCCGATGCTCCTGGCTGAGTTCATCAACACTCGCCTGGAGAAGTTCCAGATCTTCCTGCAATTCCATGTTCATTCCGACCTGACTTTCTCCATTCATCTCCACAGGATCGATCCCGGAATCTTCCCGAACCTGATCCAGAGAAACGACAGTTTTTGTCCGCCGATGGTGATTCATCGCACAATGGTAGGCAATGCGGAACAGCCACGAATAAAAGTTGGCATCTCCGCGGAAGGTGTCCAGTTTTTGATACGCCAGAAGAAAGGCCTCCTGGGCGACATCGAGGGCGTCATCCTGTGTCCGCAACAACCGCATCAGTGAATAGATGATCCGTTGCTGATAACGACCCACCAACTGACCAAACGCTTCGCGCTGGCCACTGAGTGTCTCGTTGATAAGTTCCTGATCAGTCTGTTTCACTGGCTCTTCTTACGACGCTGGACTAAGTCTTGAAGTTCCTCAAAATACCCTCCGAGTATAACACTTTGACGTTTTCCTCGCCAAAAGTGCCAGATCGTTCCGGAAAATATCTCCCGATCTCTGCAAATTCCTTGATGAGTCTACTTCGAAACCGACGCCACGGGCGTTTTCTGCGCTTGCCCTGCTTTTCCGCCGTCTAACTTAGCGACTCTCGCCTGACGACTTCTCATCCACACTGCAAACGCCACCCCCAACCCCGCCATGATCAAGCTGATCAACTGCGAGATCGTCAATCCCGTTCCCAATTGACCCAACTCATCGGCACGTATCCGCTCAATCAAAAACCGCGTGATCGGGTAAATAATCCACCCCACCGCCAAAACCGAACCCGCATACGGTCGCACGACATAATAATTCGCCGTCACCGCCGCCAGCAAAAACGCATTCAGCGAACTATAGATCTGTGTCGGATGCAACAGCGGTGTTGCTTCAGCATTCGCAGGAATCTCACCTCGATATACCAGTGCATCGAACGTATTTGTTCCCGCCGGATAAGAAACACCCCAGGGCAACTCGCAATAATCCCCGAAACAACACCCATTCAGAAAACAGCCGATCCGCCCGAAGCCCAATCCCAGAAATATGGAAGGCGTAATGATATCAGCCACATTCAGCGCACTGAGTTGATGGAAGCGACAAAACAGCACGTAGGCAATCGCCCCACCAATCACACCCCCATACAACACAATCCCGCCGTCAGGCAGATTGACGATCTTGAACAAAAACTGACCGACACTTTCCACCCCGGCGAAGACCTGCTCGCGTTTCTGGATCAGATAGAAGACCCGCGCCCCGGCGATTCCCGACATCAAGATCACAATCGCCAGGTCCCACATCAACTTTTCGGGCAACCCCTGTTGACGAGCCCGCCACGCGGCATAGGTCCCTGCCGACCAAAACGACAATAGTAACATCGCCCCATACCCAAAGACTGGCACACTCGAGAGGTTCGCCGGAGCCCACCACGGTGCCGACAACGACACGACACCCAGAACCGCGAACGTCGATAGACTACTGTAATCCTCGGCCTTCCACTGGCGACCTCGCTGATAACAGGTCCACAACGCCCAGCCCATCAGCACGATCGTCAATAACCAAAACGAACCGATCAGCGGCAAACCACTCGCAGGATCACTCCATGTCCACGAAAACGGCGACTCCAAATTGATCCGAAACAGAATTTGTCTCATGAATTCAGCCTATCGATCAACTGATGATCGCCCTATGTCTGTTTCTGGCTTGATGATCATATTGTCAATCAAACGCGTCGTTCCATTTCTGGCAGCCACCAGAGCCACCATCTCCCGAGGATCCGTCTCCTGAGCCAAAGACTCCACTGGCGTTAAGGTCATTGCATCAACAATGACGGCATAATCTACCTGCATCTTTCCCTGGGCTTCGATGATGGCTTTCATCTGGCG
>JBGSVC010000443.1:0-10391 GCA_041753175.1 Planctomycetaceae bacterium | reverse complement strand
GACAGATTTTGACTACCGTGCCGACAACCTGTTATCATCCATTGACACCACCGGCATCGATGGCTGTGACTTCGACGACACCTACGACGCCAACAAAAACAAAACCTCCGCAGCAATCAACGGCGTCATGTCCAACTACGGTTTCAACTCGACTACCTACGACGACGAAGATCGTCTGACAGCCTGGTCGCGTAGCGACGGCAATCAAGATCAGTCCTGGGCGCTGACCACCGTCGGCGACTGGTCGTCGTTCACTCAGCGGGTAGCCCATTCAAAATCTTCGCATTTTGGACGTCTACTTACGAAGGAGTGGTAGAGGCATGCGAATGAACTTAGGATTAATAAAAAGATTATTATTAAACTTCGTGCTTTTCTGGTTGATTACAAGCATCGTCGTACGCATTTTAGTCTACGATCAGATTGCGATCTTATATAATAATGAGGTGCCTTTCATTATGGATTTCTTGTGTGGAATTGGAGTATTAGCAATTGCTTGCGCAGCTGCATTCTTTTTTACTCGATTTCGAAGCGATAAATAGAATAAGCGGCATGTCTTTATAATATGTGTGACACCTATAAGGTGCGCAATGAGTGTTGTTTGGCTGTTGTCGCCGCCTGGTGTTTGGTGCTACTGCCGGAGGCTCAAAAACCTACGACAACGCCGGACGCCTCATCTCCTCCGCCTCACCTCTCCCTATGAACAAACCGCCGTCCCCACAATTCCAATAAAAAAGCCCCTCAACGACGATGCATTGAAAGGCTTTATGGATGATTCTATTGCTTTTCAGTCACTATTTCTTCATCGCCAACTCGGCCCCACGATACGACGAGAGTCGTACTTCACCCGTCCCCAAAGCCATCATATAATGTTGTTGTGCTTTGGCCGTGTCGCCACGATTGGATGTCCGTAAGGCAATGAAATAGTGGGCATCACACAGCAACGATTGTCGAAATTCCTGAGGTTCCTTCTCCACTTGAGCCAGTAACGCTTCTTCGGGCACCCGTCCACTCAGATACAGCGTCAGATAATCGGTCCACTCACGATCTGCCTCTGGTTTGGAAACAAGCGCCGTCACGTCCGCTTCCGCTTCCTGCATTTTTTGAGCCAGGATCTTGGTCGCATAGCGCCAAGGCGTCAGGTGAGTCAGGTTGGGATCGAGTTTCATCGCGCGATCAAAGGTCTGAGCCGCTTGCACATAATCCTTTTTGAAATAATACGCAAACGCCAGATCTGTCAGCGCAATTCCGCTTTCTGGATTCGCTGCAATGACTTGCTGGTAGTCTTTGATGGCGTCGTCAATTCGTCCCAGACGCAATCGTGTTGTCCCGCGTAAACTAAAAACACCCGGTTGCTGAGCCTGCATCGACAGCGACGTCGTAAAATCTTTCTCAGCGTCAGCAAGTTGTCCCATCTCCAGTTTCGAAAATCCACGATTCGTCATCGCGACAAAATAATTCTTATCCAATGCCAATGCCTGATTGAAGTCAGCCACTGCGGCGTCGTGTCGATCAATCGATTGTCGAAACATCCCCCGGTTGTTATATCCCAACGGACTTTTCGGAGTCGCTTCGATCGCTTTTCCATACAGTTGGTCAGCTTCATCGAACTTACGCTGTGCCGACAGCGTATCCGCCAGCGACATCATCGCTCCCAAATGTGTCGGGACTTCATTAAGTGCTTTTCGAAAATCGGTTTCCGCAGCAGCGTATTCTTCCAGATACATATTCGACTGCCCACGCTGAAACAGCAAATTCGCTTTTTGATCGGTACTTAACGTCAATTGACCAAACAACGCATCAACAACACCGACCGCTTTCGTCGCATGATCAGGATTACCTTCCATCAGCGTCAGATGATTCATCCCATAGAGATAGGGCAGATAGTAGTTGGGTTGCTGAGTCTTCATCTTTTCGATCGCGCCACGGGCATCGGCGATTCCCGCACGTACCAGCTCCACATCACCCGACCGAATTCCTTTTTCAATCTTGGCACTGGCACGAAAATACAACGGCGTTTCCAGCGAAGGGTCTTTCGAGAGCAAGCTGTCAGCGAGCTGGATGACCTGATCAAAATTGCCCTGTTGATAGGCTTTTTCGATATTGGCATACGGATTGTCCTGGGCCACGAGATTCGTAGACATCACGCAGACGCTGGCCAGAATCAACCAGTTCATTCTCAGGCACATCACTCGGGACGGCCGGGAACAGACATCAAACATCATCGCTGGGATGAACACAAACGGATTTAACGCGGAAAATGACACCGCAACGCTCCTTCTGGTGTGTCGAAATAGAGGCGGGATGCCAACGAATCGTCTCGCAAGACATTCGCAGCACGAAAAACGACGCAAGTCGATCAGGCGCAAGGCCTCTTAAAGACTCTAACAGCTTGACTGTGAACAGACTAGACCAAATCCACCACCAACACCTGAGTCCTTCCTCCCCCTCAACCCTCGCCCTCAACTCTCCCCATCAACCAGGCAGCCCGTCGATTTTCAACAGCCTGCCAGGCAAGCCGCTTATCGAAACCCATACAAATGGCACTTTAGGAACTTTCCTTTCATCCAAAATCAAGCACTCCTTCCGCGATTTCACAGAAGCTCACCGGAGAATCTCAGTCAATCCTTGACAGTGTGAGAGCACGTCTTTATCCTGACAAAAGTGTTTGATGTTTCACTCCTTTCAAGGGCCGACGGTCTGAAGAAGGGGTAAACGCATCTCAACATCACTCAGCCGTCGGTTTCTCGGTCCATTCTCTTTCTTCTATCGGAAACGATCATCAGAAGGGCGAATCACCGGGAACGGATGGAATATCCTTAGATCATCACGGAGTTGACGCGATGTGATTGTGATCCAGGTCGTTGAGTATCAGTAGTCGCCGATTAGTTGTTTTCCGATGGATCTTTGAGTCTTCCTAAGCACTCACCCTGCTTGAGTACTCAACTGAGATCGATCCAGGGTCTCTCTGGAGCCCCGGAGAACGATTGGCGTTTCCTGATAATCGTAGCGAGTAGTATGGGTTTGTGTTGAGAAAAGTGGGGCTTGAACCCGCTTTTTTTGTTATCGGAGGGTCAATTTGGCACTTCGAGACTCAATTTCTCGAAACCACCTACCTGCCAGGATCATCATCGAACTCTATCACCATCACACAGGATCGCCGCCAGCGACAGGCACCGTCTTCTCAAAATTCGCCTCGTCGAACTATTGACTCGTCGAACACCTGTCTCGTCGCAAAGTTGAGGACCTCATGAACGCCACCGAAATTCTAAGAATTGTCGACTCGATTCACCGCGATAAGGCCATCGATAAGGAGATCGTCTTCGGCGGGGTCGAACAGGCGATTTTGTCAGCACTTCGCAAATATTATGGCGACGACGATGAATTGATTGTTCGCATCGACCGCCAGACCGGCCTTCCGCATGTCACCCACAACGGTGCCGTCATGGCCCCCGACGACCTCGGCCGCATTGCCGCACAAACCGCCAAACAGGTCATGATTCAGAAAATTCGCGAAGCAGAACGCGATGCCCTCTTCGATGAATATGCCGAACAACGCGGCCAGCTTGTCAGCGGAACCATCGTTCGTTTCGAAGGTGGAATCGCGATCGTCAATATCGGCAAAATTGAATGCCTTCTGCCACGCAGTGAACAGATTCAGGGCGAATCCCACCGCGTCAACGAACGCATCCGCGCCGTCATTTTAGATGTTCGAAAATCAGGCAGCCGACTGAAAATTGTCCTCTCTCGTGTTCACCCCGAGTTTGTCCGACGACTCTTCGAAGTCGAGATTCCTGAAGTTTCCGAACGCATCATCGAAGTTCGCTCGCTGGCACGCGAAGCCGGACACCGCTCCAAAGTCGCCGTCTCCTGCATCGACAACAATATCGATGCCGTTGGTGCCTGCGTCGGCGTTCGTGGTGCCCGTATTAAAAATATCATCGATGAACTTCACGGCGAACGCATCGATATCGTCCGCTGGAACGATTCACTCCAAATTCTGATTCCCAACGCACTCCAGCCTGCCGAAATCGAAGACGTCATCCTCTGTCCTATGCTCGGACGCGTTATCGTTCTCGTCCGCGACGACCAGCTCTCTCTGGCAATCGGTAAACGTGGACAAAATGTCCGCTTAGGGTCCAAACTCGTCGGCTGGGATATTGAAGTCATGACCCGCGAAGAACTCGACAACCAGCTTGATCGCTCCGTTCAGGCCTTTGCCGATGTCCCGCACCTGACCGACGAAGTCGCCGAATCACTCGTCTCGCAGGGCTTTTTCACCTTCGACGACCTCTCCGTGATCGAACCCGATCAACTCTCGGAATTGGGCAGCCTCACGACCGAACAAGTCGACGAAATCATCGCGTATGCCGATGAGCAATGTGAAATCGAAGAACAACAGCGCAAACAAGCCCGTGCCGACGGAATCAAGGAAGGTCATCGAGGAGGCTCCGGGCCCGCCTCGTCCCGTCCTGCTTTTTCTTCAGCTCCTGCGACATCCGCACCACAGATCTCCACGCCACAAATATCCACGCCACAGGCAGGCGATTCCACCGCATCGGACGATTCCAACTCTCCAGCCGACTCTCAGGCGTCGGCAGAAGACGATCCCGACTCTCAAAACCAGGCAGAATCCACCCCGGAATCGGCCCTTGAAGCAGTTTCCGACGATGAAAGCCACGAAAATCCCACCCCGATGTTGTAACCACACTGTTTTCAGGCGTGACATCAGCATTTCAAAAGTCAATAATAAATATGATTTCCGGAGCGAAGTTGCCTATAATCTAAATGCCATCTCATCGATGGTGAATCAATCAGGATCACCTGAAATTTTGAAGACTCAAAATCTCAACCCGATCACAACCGACCCATTTATTAACCATCCCTTTATACACGTTCCATTCAACGACCCAAATTGAACTGATCACACCACTGATCAGGACCAATCCCCGGATCAATTCGTTTTTGTAGGTGAGTATTTTTGAGTATTATTCGATCTGTCTTATTTCCTCATTGTGATGAAATAATCCTCCCATTCCGTGAGAAAAGAGAATTCATGGTCGAACCTGTTTGCCAAGGAGAGTTAGCCAAAAAATGACGACCAACACGATCAGCTAATTCCTATCCACTCCCTGACAACCGGTTTCCACACGTCACACTTCCAACGTGACAGCTTTTCTCCCGAAAGGACAGTGTTCCCTTGAAGATTCGAATTTTCGCTCTCGCGAAAGAATGGAATATCAACAGCAAAGAGTTGATCAAGCACTGCAACGATGCAGGTGTGCCGGTCAAGTCATCTCCACTTTCCAGCATCTCGCCCGAAGAGCGGGATCTCGTTCTGGACTATGTCAACAAACTCGGTTCGACTCAGTCGACAACCACTGCCGAAGAGAAAGCCCCCATCCGTGAGGGCGTTGCCGAACAACAAATCGGCAAAGTACGCGCCATCCGCGCCGTCGGCCCCGTCAAGGCCATTCGCTCTTCTCAATCTCAAGACTCAGGCAGCAGTAAATCCTCTGTCTTGACTGAAGAAGACGATCTCTCGTCTGACCTCCCCGATCCCGAAGATGAAGCCCTCGCAGACGTCGATACAGCAGGCGACGACACCGAAGACATCCCTGAAGAAATCTCTGCCTCAACATCTGCTCCCGAAGCCGACCTCGAAGAAACAGACGAAGATACTCCCGAGCAAGACGACGCACCAGATGAATCCGCACCTCAGGCTCAGGCTGATCCTCAAGTCAAACCGACCAAACCCAGCCAGGGCATGAATCGCGAAGAATCCTCTCAAGGCCAGACAGCCCTCTCACGCATCCGTGAAATGCGACCCCGAGGCGCCATCACCGATATCGCCTCTCGCAAACCTGCCAATAAAGCCAAAGCCAAGCCCTCACTCCCGACACTCGCCCTCCCTCCCAAATACAAAGCACAGGTCCCTAAAAAGGAAAGCGACGGAACCCCCGTCCAAAGACCCGAGATTAAGCTCACCGCCGATATCCTCGAATCCAAGAGCCCGCTCGCCGCTCACCTCAAAAAGAACGCCGAACAGAAGAAAAACAAAACCTGCGGCATCGAAATCGACAAGTTCGAAACCGGCAGCATCCGTCCCAAAACGGGCAGTCCGCTCGCAGATCCGCGCGAAGCACGCAAGCTCTCACGCAACAAACGCGTCACCAAATTCGAGGAAGACGAAGAACGCATCGCCCGCGCCAACTATCGTCGTCAGCGTCAAAAACGTGGTGCCGTTCACTTTGACCTGAAAACCACCGCCGAAATCGAAGTCCCAATCACCATCCGCGCCTTCTCCGAAGAAATCGGACGTCCCGCCAAAGACATCCTGAAAATCCTCTTCCAACGCGGCGAAATGGTCACCATCAACGAAACCCTCGAAGAGGAAGAAGCCCTCGAAATCGCCCTTGAACTCGGCGTCGACCTGACCATTAAGCATACCCGGGATCTCGAAGAAGAACTCCAGGAACGCATCGATCTGGTCATCGAAGATCACTTCCTCGTGCCACGTCCTCCAATCGTCACCATTCTCGGGCACGTCGATCATGGCAAAACCACCCTCGTCGACACCATCCGTGCAGCCAGTGTCGCCGCTGGAGAAACCGGTGGCATCACGCAGCACATCGCCGCCTATCAGGTCGAAAAACAGGGCAAGAAAATTACCTTCGTCGATACTCCCGGTCACGCTGCCTTCGGCGAAATGCGGGCCCGTGGAGCAAACGTCACTGATATGATTGTCCTCGTTGTCGCCGCCAACGATGGTGTCATGCCTCAAACTGAAGAATGTATCAGCCACGCCAAAGCCGCCGGCGTCCCCATCATCGTCGCACTCAACAAAGTCGATCTCCCTGATGTCAACGAGCAGAAAGTTCTTCAGCAACTTGCCGCTCACGATATCCTTCCGGCCGAATGGGGTGGCGATGTCGAAGTCGTCCGGACTTCCGGTTTGACGGGCGTCGGGATCGATAACCTCCTCGAAACCATCCTCCTGACCGCAGAACTGCAAGACTACAAAGCCCTTTCCGAAGGACCCGCTGATGGCGTCTGTCTCGAAGCCTTCCGCGACGAAGGACTCGGACCCATCGCCTGGGCCATCGTTCGTCAAGGCTGCCTCGAAGTCGGAGATATCGTCCTGTGTGGTGCCACTCACGGTCGCATCCGCGCCATGTACGACGACCTCGGCAACGAACTCCAGCAGGCTCCCCCCTCAACCCCTATCAAAATCGCTGGCCTCGAAGCCGTTCCCAACGCCGGTGATCACTTCTTCGTCATGGATGAAGTCGAACAGGCTCGGCAAATCGCCGAAATCCGACAGGATCGAGGACGCTCACGAAATCTGGCCCTCCGTGGCGGGCCGCGCAGCATGGAAGATATCCTCAACAGCCAGTCCGGCGTCAAAGACCTCTCTTTGATTCTCAAAGCCGATGCCCCTGGCTCACTCGAAGCCCTGAAACACGAAATCAGCAAACTTGAGCATCCCGAAGTCCGGGTCCGCATCCTTCACGATGCCGTCGGCGGTGTCAACGATAGCGATATCTATCTGGCAAGTGCCTCCTCGGCCATTATCATCGCCTTCCACGTCATCGCCGATGACCGTGCCATGGCGATCGCCGAGCAGGAAGGTGTCGAGATTCGACGTTACGACATTATCTACGAAGTCTCCACACATATCCGCAATGCCATCGAAGGGATGCTCACACCGGATCGAGTCGAAGTCGCCACCGGACGCGCCATCATCCTGCGAACCTTCGATATCTCAAGACTCGGACGCATCGCCGGTTGTCGCGTCCTTTCGGGCACCATCGATCGCAATTCCCGCGTTCACATCATTCGCGATCAGAAAGTGCTCAATAGCTACTCTCTGGCCTCTCTCAAACGTGAAAAAGACGATGCCAAAGAAGTCCGGGAAGGGATGGAATGTGGAATTCGTCTGGATGGATTCAACGATATCAAAGAAGGAGATCTGCTCGAAGCATTCCGCATCGATGAAATCAAACGCACCTTTAATCCCTAACAGACGTCCTGAAAGCCCACTCTCAAACATGCCTTCGTGGATTCTCTGAGTGGGATCGCCCCTGCAGGTAACACCCCTGCAGGGCGAAAATCTGTTTTTCAGTCTTCGTTCCCCATGTCCGTTGATTACATCGAATTCAAATCCACCATAACTCGACATCAGCCGGTCTGTTCGACACACAGACTCATTTTTCAATCACCAAGTCGCCTTCTTGACGGGATAACAATTCTTCATGACGACCCGCCGCATCGCCAAAATTGAACGAGCGATCCGCGAAGCCATCAGCACCGCGGTCTTGTTCGAATTACGCGATCCACGCGTTCAAAACGTGACAATCCTCCGAATTCAGGTCAGCCCAGACCTCCTCGCCGCGAAAGTCTATGTCTCCGTCCTGGGAGACGAAAAACAGCAAAGCCTCACCCTCCACGGACTCAACTCCGCAAGGGGCTTTCTACAAAAAAAGGTCGCCGAACGAATTCAAACCCGTTATACACCCATCCTCCGTTTTGAACTCGATCAATCAGTCAAAATGGGGGCCGAGGCGGCACGGATCCTCAGAGATCTCAACTTGGATAACCAGGACTCTTCCGATTCCAACGACTCCCCAGACAACGATCCCGAATCCATCGACTCTTCGGAATCCGTCCATGAGCCAGAGGATAGCTGAGAAAACTTTTTTGTCTTCGAGAGTTGAAAATCCTGACTTTCTGACTGATACTCCCCTTCAAACACTTTTTCTCATACGTCTTCCGTTTCCTACACCGAACTTTTGATTTCCAATTACTCACTCAGACTACTTTTCGGGCCAACTCAATTCGCATAGATTCCTTCACCCGCTCGCAGGTCAGGCTAAAATCCTCACTTGTGACCTTGCGTTTTGATCACGCCCCAAGTCTCTCTTCGAGAGTTCAGCGACACAACGTCATGTCTGTGGCTGTGGTCTGATCCCCAAAAGGTACTAGCGCAATTATGGTTGTTCAAAAGGTGAAAGCTGCCGATCGACAAGCTGCGATCCAGAAAATCGTCGGCGTTTTGAAAAAACGCTACGGGTCCACTCAACCAAAAGAACATTTGGGCGTGCTGGACTCACTGGTTTTTGCCGTCTGTCTGGAAAACAACCATGTCCAATCCGCGCTCGAAGTTCGGGAACGACTTCACAACGGCTTTCACGATCTCAACGAAATCCGTGTCAGTTCCATCTCCGAAATCCAGATCATCTTCGAAGGGACCGAACAACCCGAATGGCGGTCGGTCCGCATTCGCGAACTGCTCCATTATATCTTCGAAAAACAATACAACTTCGATATGGATTTCATGCTCAAAAAGACCCTTGAGCAGGCTGAGAAAATCCTCCAGCAAGTCTCCTCAATGTCATTGTTCGTCAAACACTATGGCCTCATGTCCAGCTTTGGGGCACACGTCTTCCCCGTCGACGAACGCCTCTCCAACGCACTCGTCTGGCTGGGCCTGACCGAACCCGACGCCAAACTCGAAGAGACCGAAGCCGCCATGAAGTCGGCTGTTCGAAAAACCGACACGCCACAAGTCTTTCATCTCCTGCATGAATTGGCCTGCGATCCCGTTCTCATGGAGATCTTCGTCCATACTCCAGACGAAACTCAGGAACATCCCGATCTGGGCATCGCCCACAAACACTTGCAGGAACTTCTCGCTGACCCTTCAGGCTTCAAAAAACAAAAAGCCAAAGCTGCCGCCGCCTCAGCCAAAAAAGCCACCGCCAAAGCCGCCGCCGATGCCGCAACAGCAAAGGCAGAAGCAAAAAAAACACCTCCTAAAAAAGCAGCTACCGAAAAAACGTCCGTAGAAAAAACGTCCGCCGTCAAATCGGCACCTCCCAAAACCGCCGCAAAAGCAGCTCCTGCCAAAGCCAACGCCAAAAAGCAGGCTCCCAAAAAAGCACCTCCCAAATCGACTCCCGTCAAAAAGTCCAAAAAATAATCGATTCAGCACCTGCGCTCTCAACGAAACCACGCCTGCACTCCCATTTCTTGACTCACTCGTTTTGTCATCCGTTGCGCAAATTCAGTCTGGTACTCGCGCCTGTCTGTCAACTATGATAGATCCCATCAGACGGCAATCTGTCGAGGCTGATGGCTTCTTGCGCATGCCTTCATTCAAACGCCATCCTCCTCGACAATCCACCAACATCGCCTCAGATATTCTAAAGCCCTCTGCAGGTCAACGTCGTATTTGCTGTTAAGGAACCTCATCATGAGTCGGAACTCAAATCTGTTTGTTCTCTCCTCACGACTGACAGCTTTCGTCTGGCTAATGGTCTTCTCCCCCTCCTTTTTGTTCTCACAAACAGACACCCAGCCCACAGCACCATCGGAAACTCAGCCCCAGACAC
>JBGSVC010000442.1:0-8348 GCA_041753175.1 Planctomycetaceae bacterium | reverse complement strand
GATGCCACCTCGTCACTTTTTGAGAGAATTTTTGAGTGATTTGATTTCAGTTTTGTTTCGCATTCACCCTTAGACCTCCTGAGCGAAGTTAGAATCGAGCCTATTATGCCTGAATCTCCCTGTTTGACAGTCTTGCCTGGTAATTTATTCCGGTAAGACAATATTGACGAATTAAACTGATTCTACGGATTCAGCATGCCGATACCCGATAGGGATGCGGGATTGTGTCTGATTGTGTCGACTCACTGATGCAACAGCCGAAATCTGTATCCTTTCACGAAATTGTGACACGTCATTATTGGCGTATTGACAATCGCGTGATGTCAATGAGAAGTGCCTCAGCGGGAACAAGACATGCCATTACAATTTGGTTATCGATGTTCCCTTTTGGCCTTTGCCGTCTGCCTGTTCAAAGCCTGCCTCCTCAAGACAGATATTGTCGCAGGACTGCAATTTGCCTTGATCATGATGATGGTTTATTTCGCATTTGGATTTGCCATCGGCCAATTAGCACTTTGGCTGGTGATTGAATCCGTCGATCGCGAAATGACGTTGGCAATTCATCTCGAACTCACTTCACATCCCCCCGCTTCAAGTTGAAGCGTCCCCACTCATCACAATAAAACCCACCTCACGACAGGGCATCGCGGAGATTGTCTATGGAGGATAATATGACCACCAAGGTGACTGCAGACGTTGCAGATATCTGGCTGGAATTCAAAAAAGACCAGACTAATAAAAAACTGCGAAATCGATTGATTGAGCGGTATCTTCCCCTTGTTCGGTTCAATGCCGAGCGAGTGTGGCAGAAACTCCCCGATGGCGTTGATCTCAACGACCTGATTTCAGCGGGAGTCTTTGGTCTCATGGATGCGATCGAAGCTTTCGATCTGTCTCGTGGCGTCAAGTTTGAAACCTACTGTGTCCCTCGTATTCGCGGAGCGATGTTGGATGAACTGCGGACGATGGACTGGGTTCCACGTCTTGTTCGCAGCAAGGCCAGCAAAGTCGAAGCGGCACGAAAGCAAGTTGAAGCCGAACACGGACGTCCCCCAACTGATCAGGAAATCGCCAGCAAAATGGGGTTACCCCAGGAAGAGTTTGACAAGATGAAAGCCGAAGCCTCGGCGGTCAATCTCGTCAGCCTCAACAAAAAATGGTATGAGACCGACAGTTACAAGGATGTCCGGGAAGTTGATATTCTGGAAGACATCAAAGGCGAAGATCCGACAAACGGCATCCAAAAGCGTGATGTCATGAAGCTTGTCACCAAGGGTTTAAGTCGCAACGAACGCTTGATCATCATTCTTTATTACTATGAAGAATTAACGATGAAAGAGATCGGTTCGACGTTGGGACTCTCTGAGTCGCGAGTCAGCCAAATGCATTCGGGAATCGTCAATCGTTTGAAAGATCAACTTCGAAGACGACGACCAGAATTTGCCTAACAGTGAATTTGCCTAACAGTGAATTTGCTTCCTTCACAGAAAACAGCCATAAGACATTCGACTTGTGGCTGTTTTTTTGCGCCAGCTATTTTCATCATCCATGTGCGTGTTTAGAAAGGCTATGGAGACAAAGCGCCCGGTGAGGGAGTCTATGGTGTCGTTTGTTTCAGTGCAGTGAAACAGCGCCGGCGATATTCTTCAATCTCAAGGCGATCCATGGCGTTTTGAGGCATTTTGGCGAGGAGTTGATCATACACCGATATCGCTTGTGAATACTGTTCGAGGTTGGCGTACGTCCCAGCCAATGTCTTGCCAAACTCAAAGCGAAAGGGCAAAATCTGCCATGCCCTTTGAAAATGCTCAATGGCTAAATCAAATTCCTGGGTGTTCATGTAGTAGTTTCCCAGGTCATAGTGAATCTCACCATCCTGGGGGTTAAGGGAGTTTGCTTTCTTCAGATTGATGCCGGCCTGATTGAGATCTCCCAACATTCCATAAAGTCGTCCCAGACTTTGGTAGACTACTTCATTATTAGGGTTTGCTTTGATCGAGCGTTGAAAATAAGTCATCGCTCGCGGGATATCTCTCATGTTCTTGCAGGCTTCTCCCATACCATTATAGATTTCACCATAGATTGATTGCGGAGGAGTAGGCTGCTGCTGATCCAGAATCTCAAGGGCATGCTCATAAGCATCCAGGCTTTTTTCAAATTGAGAGGAGAGGATGTAATAATGTGCCAGATTTCTCCACCCACGGTCGTTATGGGGAGCCGCTTCGACCACACTCTCCCAAACAGCGACTTCATTGTGATAATCGAAGTTTCTTTGGAACGTCATGACTCCCAAAGCCACACAGACCGCATTAGCGACTGTCAGGAATCGAACTCTTGAATATTCAAGGCCGCAAGAGTCGCTTAACTGTTTGAGCAGCAAACAAAACAATGCTATCACGCAGACGAGGGGAAGATACATCCGATGCTCGAGTGCCATGTCGTTGATTGGCATGATGCTCGAAGTTGGAGCCAGAATCGTAAAAAAAGTGACGATAAGAAAGCCAACAGGGTGTCGTCTGAACAATAACCACAGACCACACAAAAGAAGTGCCAGTAAGAAAAATCCACACGAAAAATAGATCATGGGGTTATATTGCACGAGCCAGCGATAGTCTAAGCACAACGGATCAGGCCAGATGCACAGTCTCAGATAATGGAGAATGATCTCTGGTTGAGTTCGGAAGTATTCCCATTTCGTGAAGCCTTGAAAATTGAATCCTGCTGAAAGGCCTGCCGGAGCCGATTCCAAAGTTGAAGGTGTTGACCAATATTGTGACACAAACGAATCGACAACAGGTCCCAACGCTTCCAGCAAGGCACGACTACTCAAAATCAGCAAGCCTGCATAAAACCAACCACGCTGCAAGAACAGCTTTTTTGCTGGCTGGCGGATAAAGACACAATCAAACATCAGGGCTACGATCGGAATGACAACCATCACCTGTTTGCAACCCATACCGAGTACGGCAGACAGAATTCCGACGATCAGCCAGACAGGGTGGTAATGTTGAAGACCGACGCGCGCCAAAGTCCAAAGCGTCAACAGCATGAACATGCCCATCATCGATTCACAGCGCTGAATAATATAAGTCACTGCCTGTGTATTTAACGGATGAACCACCCAGATCAGCGCGATCGACAGAGGGAATATCCAGCGCCAGCCAGTGCCTCGATACCCGTCTTTTCTGTCAACAACCATACGGACAATGTCGAATAACAGAAGTGAAGCGGCCAAATGGGCAATCAAATTGACAAGGTGATAGCTCCAGAGCTGATAGCCGCTCAGTTGAAAATTCCACCACAATGTCCAACGCACAACTGGTCTGGCTTCAATCGGGCGAAACAAACTTGGTGGCGATGGATTGAGAAGTTCTGCATTCTCTTTGATATAAATGGCATCATCAAAAATCTGAATGCCAGAAAAGCTATTCGAATAGGCGAGTCCTCCCGCCAGAATAATCAAGCTAAGACAGCCCCACCAGGTCCACAATGAGAAGGTGTCTCCTGCAACTCCTGAGGACTGTTGAGAATGGGCCTGACCAGCCATGTGGTCATGAGCGTTTTTCAAATGATTTGTCGCTTGAGGACTTTT
Organism: Planctomycetaceae bacterium; assembly: GCA_041753175.1. Taxonomy (GTDB): domain Bacteria; phylum Planctomycetota; class Planctomycetia; order Planctomycetales; family Planctomycetaceae; genus SXPC01. Next base: position 4,756 of record JBGSVC010000442.1, on the reverse strand, counting down.
CCCACGTTTTTTCATAACAACTTATGATGCCGGGGCCACAAGTTGTTTGCAATCTTGAGCGACGATCCTTCATCATCTTTACATGAAGTGACATACAAGTCGCGTCATCTCACAGACTGTTGAAAATCGGCTTTTTGTGGTTTTCAACAATTTAATTACGCTGAGGCCGGGCGTTTTTGATGAGACCATCCTTAGAATCATGTAGCCCATTAAAAATCAACGGGTTGCTACTGTGAGGTCCATTCAATTTCAGATGTGGGCAGCGTAGGCTTCGTGTGTCACTGGCCAGGATGGAGCGTTGCAGATCGTTTTGTAAAGTGTTTCCTTACACACTGGCTTGGTCATATAACCACTGCATCCAGCCTGCAGGCACTTTTCCTGATCACCAGTCATGGCATGGGCCGTTAATGCAATGATCGGTGTCGTTATTCCAAGTTCACGCAAACGTCCAGCAGCCGTGTAACCATCCATAATCGGCATTTGCATATCCATCAAAATCACGTTCACATTCTGTGGAGATGATTCTTCCCGGGTCATCCAGTCGACGGCAGCCTGGCCATTTTCGACAACATGAATAACGCCTCCGGCTTTTTTGATGAGATAGCTGATCAACCGCTGATTGTCTGGACCATCTTCTGCCAGTAATATTGTCAGCCCATCGAGCGGTCCGGACTTGCTTTCGATCGACTTGACGTCGGCAGGCCGAGTGCCTTCTGCAGTTAGACCATCTGAACTTGTCGAAGTAATCTCAACAGGTTGATCGAGCGGACAGGAAACTTGTGGAGGAACTTCTTGTCGCGTTTCTCCCGATTGTTTTTCAGGACCACTGAAGAGTTGGGGAACAGTTTTGGTAGAGATGCCCTTTAAGTCCCCAACTCCGATGGAGACTTTAAACTCACTCCCTTTACCAAACTCACTGCACACGAAGACATCGCCTCCGAGCATATTGGAAAGGCGTTTGGTGATTGCCAGGCCAAGACCTGTCCCGCCAAAACGTCGAGTCATGGAATTGTCAGCTTGGGTGAACGGTTGAAAGAGTTGAGCCATTTGCTCTGGTTTCATGCCGATGCCGGTATCAACGATATGAATATCAAGACGTGGTTGACGAGTGCCCAGATTGAGGTTGGCCAGTTCATCACCGGTCCATACCAGTCGAGTCGTAATTTCAACTCCGCCGGTTTGTGTAAACTTGACGGCGTTGCCGATCAGGTTGACCAGGATCTGACGCAATCGAACGGGATCACTTTTGATGGTAGTTGGTATTTCTCCGTCAAAAGTGGCTTTCAAATATAATCCTCGTTCATTGGCTCGGTTTTGCAGTAACGAGAATGTTTCTTGAATGACCTGCTCAGGAGAACAGTCGAGGATTTCAATGTCCATCTTGCCGGCTTCAATCTTAGACAGGTCGAGAATATCGTTGATCAAGTTCAACAGATATTCCCCATTACGTTTGATCGTCAGCAGATGTTCTCGTGACTGGTGACTTTTCAATTCATCGATCACCACATCGGTGTAACCCATAATTGCAGTCATCGGCGTACGAATCTCATGGCTCATATTAGCCAGAAACTCACTCTTTGATTTCGTCGACTCTTCTGCTTTTTGTCGCGCTTCTGCAAGTTCATCTACTAAAAGTGAGAGGTTATTGGCATGTCGTTCTTCCTGCTCTTTGCTGATTCGCAGTTCATCTGCATAACGCATGAGTTCTTGTTCAATTTTCTTTCGACAGGTCACATTTTCAATTGTGCCAATATAAAGCGACTCTCCATCGAGATTGACAAGTTTAAGACGAAACCGGAGCCAGACTTGTCCTGCTTCGATCGTACTCGTTGAACAATATTCTCCCAGAAACCCACGTTTTTCTTCCTTGGCGATTTCAAATTCCTGTTCAGCATCATAGCGGTATTGAGTGTGAATCAGTTCAAGCCACGAAACTTTGGATGACATACCATTCCAGTCCAAGTCTGGGAACAGTCTGCGAATGTAGTGGTTACCTGACATCAGATATCCTTCTTCATCGAGTTCAATCATCCCGACAGGCAATGCCTGGCCTACGTTTCGATAACGCTCTTCATTTTTCTGGCTTTGAGCCATGAGTAGTTTTAGTTGTTCTGCTCTGGATTTCGATTGCTCCAGTAACTGGTTGATCAAGTTCAAGGACAGGCATCTGTAATAATGAGTCAACAACGCCAGAATACAGGACAGCGCCAATGTGATGCTCATCATGACGAGACTGGATTGTGACACCAAAAATCGATTGATGAGAGCAATTGCAACAATATTTCCCGCCAGGGAAACGAGCATGTTCCGGGTAGAAATGTGTGTCACACCCAGGCAGATAATCAGAAAACCAAGAAAGATGAAACTGGCAGATCCGGGGACATTCGTCGCCAGCCAGGTATAAAGTGCAGACGTGTAAGCAATCATGGCAGATGTTGACAGTCCCCAGGACTGAAACTTTAACGGGTTCATAACGAGCACCTGAAAGGTGGCGCAGGCCACACTGATGCAGGCAACGATCAATGACATGTCTGCTAAAAATGAAACTGACGAGTCAAATCTAAACGTGGCATACAACACGACAGCCAGACAACTCATCAACGGATTCAACAGGAGCATCCGGTTGATATCAAGGTAATTGATTTTATTCCGTAACTGCTGAGCAGAAATGGTTTCAATGTCGTTGAGTTGATCAAGATTGATTTTGTCTTGTAAACGGGTGAGCATGTTGTCCATGTCGCGGATTTTCTAATACAAGGCGATGTCTGACTCAATTCGAAGATTCGTCTGAGTCAACATTTGCAAAAGACATTTGGAGGAAGTGTGTTAATAGAATCTGACTTAATGTCCGAGAATATTTTTTTGCAACTGGCTCCCATCTGCTCTCAGCAGCAAGGAAACAACTGCTTTTCAGAGTTTCATGTATTCAACCCTACGGTGATAAATTGAAACGTGTCGGTCTAAGTTGATGAGATCATCGTGCTTTTGGAAATCACAGAGTTAAAGACGTTAAGACCCGAAAATTTGTTACTGTATGGTTGTGCTGTATCTTGGTTGTGCTGCCCAAGGGGTGTTGATATCTTGTAGGGCTGAGTGTTTTGAAGTCCAAATGATGTCCGGGATACTTTACGATTGTTCTCAAACAAAAGGTGAAAAAAGTGTTCACGAACTGGTGGTCTCATGATCTAATTCTAAAATGAAATGGTTAGAATCCAGTCACTCGCACTGCATTTATTCTGGAACTTCGGATTCAACTCATACAATGACATCATCTCGAATTCGAGTTTTGACATCGGATATCCTCATGACGAGCAAGTTCCACTTTGCACTGCTGCTTTCATCTCAGTACAGCCGTACGAGGCTTTTTCCATCAGTAATGCTGGTTTTAATCAGTGCGCTGGTCTTGGCTTCTCCTCTTACAACGATCACTCCAGGGGATCACTGTGTTTACGCTCAAGAGGCGAATTCGCTAGCAGACAATGAACCGAGCCCCACAACGAGTTCAGCCAGTAATTCCAATGCTTACCCGCCCATGCCCCGTCCATTCCATCGTGGCAATGCTGAACCAGGAAGTGGGGCACGCATTGGACCGTATCTCAGTTTTCCACTGTTAATGTTTATGACAGGGCTGTTTTTATTGTGGTCCTCAACGGCCAACTGGGCATTCAAAGATGGAAAGTCGCTGAAACTCAATACAGAAAAATGGTGCTCTGTTATTTTAGGAGTTGGTGTCGCAGCGATGCTGTTAGCTTTGCTGATTCCCAGTGCTCCGCTGGCAATTTTGATTGCGATGGCGGGATATGCTGTCCCCATGGGTGTTTACATTAAAGAACGCAATGATGTCGTTCCGGAATCCGGAAAGATTCTCACTCCCAAACACATTCAAAAAGTCGCCATCAGGACTTTGGCTAAATTTGGAATTAAAATCGGAACTTCCGAAGCCGTCGAGGCCGCGATTGGTCCTCCAATCACCTTTATTGGCAAGTCGGCTTCCGGCCCGGATCGGGGTGCCGATCGATCGCGACAAGTCGAATCGTCCCGTGGTTACATGGCTGCCAAGGAATTGATGTACGATGCAATCTTAAGACGCGCCACAGATATTCACCTCGAACCCAAAGAAAATGAGCTTTCTGTTCGTCTTCGCATCGACGGCGTTATGTACCCGACAGAGCCATACGATCGTGGTACCGGAGAAGCCATCGTCAATATTTTCAAAGTCCTCAGTTCTATGGATATTACTGAGCGTCGACGTCCTCAGGATGGAAGTTTCCGCGTCGAGATGGATTTGCATCAGATTGATACGCGGGTCGCAACTCAGGGGACGAACTTTGGTGAGAAGATGGTGATGCGGATTCTTGACCAAAGTAATTCGGTCAGTTCGTTGCCACAGTTGGGGATGAGAAAAGCTGTTGCTGAGAAACTCGCCAAGATTATCTCTCAACCCCATGGTTTGCTGTTGAGCAGTGGTCCAACAGGGGCAGGAAAATCGACGACTCTGTATGCTGCGCTTCATGAAATCGACGCCTTTCAGCGAAACATCATCACGGTGGAAGATCCGATCGAATATAAGATGCCGAACGTGACACAAATTGAGATCAACGTGAGAGCGAAGCAGACGTTTGCGACGGCTCTGCGAAGTATTCTACGACAAGACCCCGATGTCGTGATGATTGGCGAGATTCGAGACAACGAGACGGCAGGTATTGCCTGTCAGGCGGCGACGACTGGTCACATGGTGTTTTCGACGATTCACGCC
>JBGSVC010000441.1:0-2124 GCA_041753175.1 Planctomycetaceae bacterium | reverse complement strand
TGTTGGAACTGGTCGAGGGCAAGCATGTCGACGGTTGGGATGATCCGCGGATGCCGACGATCAGTGGTGCGCGTCGTCGTGGGTATCCGCCGGAGGCGTTGCGGAATTTGTGCAAACATGTGGGCGTGACCAAATACGAAGGGACCACAGAGCTTGTGGTGTTGGAGAACGCGGTGCGAGAGGTTCTCAACAAAAAAGCCTCTCGGTATATGGCGGTGCTCAAGCCGTTGAAAGTCGTGATCACCAACTATCCGGAACATCAGGCGGAGTATCTGGAGGCGGTCAATAATCCTGAGGATGAGTCAGCCGGGATTCGTGAGGTGCCATTCAGTCGTGAGCTCTATATTGAGCAGGATGATTTTATGGAAGATCCTCCGAAGAAGTTTTTCCGATTGTCGCCTGGGAAGGAAGTTCGGTTGCGTTGGGGGTATTACATCACCTGTCAAGAAGTGATCAAGGATCCTCAGACCGGCGAGATCGTGGAGTTGCATTGCACGTATGATCCCCAGACGCGCGGGGGAGATTCGCCGGATGGCCGGAAGGTCAAAGCGACGTTGCATTGGGTTTGTGCGCGTCATGCGGTATCGGCACAGGTGCGTCTGTACGACCGGATGTATTCCAAAGAGGATCCGCTGGATGTTGAAGAGGGACAGGACTTCAAAGACTTTTTGAATCCGGAATCGCTGGTGATCTTGGATGATTGCAAACTTGAGCCAGCCTTAAAAATTCAGGAGCCTGGGACGACTGTCCAATTTGAACGTCTGGGATATTTTTGTGTCGACACGAAGGATTCCGGACCTGATGCACCGGTTTATAATCGCACGGTGACGCTGAAAGACAGTTTTGCCAAAGAGATGAAGAAGGGGTAATACAGACGCCGATTGGCGGATCGATGTTAAATTACCTTAATATCCAAGATGCAGTCATTTCACGCATTTTGAATTGACATTTCGCAAAAACAGGTTCAAATGGGTGATGGTAGACAACTGTCATCCAGACCTGTTTTTTTGGCGGCAACGATAGGATTGCGCGGTGTCAAGTAAAAGTGGTTTCTTTAACCTTAATGCCTCTGATTCTCATATCCGTCTGCCTTATCGCATTTTGCACATTCAGCCTGTTGACACAATGTATGCTCAGGTTCAGGATTGTTTTTACAAAGATACGCTTCAAAATACTGGCCGTGCGATCGTCCAATTTCAGGTTCGCAGTCTGGAAGAGGCGCATCAGCAGCTCAATAAAAATAGCTATGACGCCATTATTGTGGATATTGCCACATGTTCTGCCTCCAGTCCGATGAACTGTTTAGAGACACTGCTGACGGCTGCCCGGGCAGTTCCCGTGATTGTGCTTGCCAGCATGAATCAGGAACAACTGGGGATCAAAGCGGTCGAGCGTGGTGTCTCTGATTTTATCATCAAGGAAACGATAGAACCGAATTCGCTGACGAGAACCATACGCTATGCCGTTGAGAGAAGCCTGCGAATATTGACGGAGCTTCAACTCAACGAAGCGCGCGTTGAGATGGAAGCGGCACAGGCGATCCAAAGAAAGCTTCTGGCTCATCGCGACTGGAATTTCCCTGGGGCGGATGTGACACGTTGCTGTCTGCCGAATCGTCATGTGGCGGGTGATTTTTGCGATTTTTTGAGAGTCGATGATCGCAGGTTTGTGGGTGTCGTTGTTGACGTGAGTGGTCATGGTCTGGAGGCAGGATTTATCGCCGCACAACTTTCGGTGTTGATTCGAGGACTTGTTGAGTTGGAGACGAAGATAGAGAAATTGACACTCGCGGCTGAGCGCTATATGACCAGCCATGCCGAAGATCAGGAGTTTGCGACGTTTTTTATCTTCGAATATGACTCCGTCACGCAACAACTCTCGTATATCTCAGCGGGTCAATCGTCGTTGTTCATTCGTGCCAATGGTCATTACGAAGTGATCAGTGGGGATTATCCACCATTGGGAATCGTGTCGGTAGAATCGTACGTCGCCACTGAGTGTCAAATAGCCTCGGGTGATATGCTCGTGATGCTCAGTGATGGAGTGTATGAAGCGATGAATGCAGCGCGCGAGTGCCTGGGTCTGGAGGCGATTTCGGATTTTCTGGTGGCAAATAATCATCAA
>JBGSVC010000440.1:0-5973 GCA_041753175.1 Planctomycetaceae bacterium | reverse complement strand
GCTTGGCTTTGGCTTTTTCTTTTTCAGCCGCCAGCGCGATGACTTGTGAAAACGGCAGGATGCTGACTCCAAGAATTCCCTGGGCCGCAACTTTGACCATTTCGCGACGTGACAGCGGGCTAAAAGAACGAAGACTGTTTTCTAACATGAATCGATCCCGTCGTTGAGTTCAGTAATGGATGTTTCGCACAAGGAAACGTCATGATGACTTATTTCCAGCGATGGAAATGTATGCGGAGTTATTGGATGAATAGAAATTCCCGAGTGTTGAGTAACGACCAGATCACATTTCCGTACCCGGTCATTCCTTCAGAGTCAATCTCTGCTTTGGCGATCGCCATTTCTTCATCGTTGGGATAGCGACTCAGAATTGACAAAAAGATGCGCGAAATCTGCTGTTCAAGACGGTCCTGCTTCATGACGTCCTGCATGATCACCGACCCGCTTTCAAGCATCATGTGGGTGGCTGGGCCGTTGAACATGGTCAGTAATTGGGGAACGGTCCCTTCAGTATGACTGGCAGAGATTTCTTCTCGATCACTTTGCCCAAACTGTCGCAGGAGATGATTGTCCGGAAGAGGCGAGGGGAGTTCCGAAGCACGGGCTAACAGGATCCCACGATACTTCGAACCTTCTTCCTGACGTTTGTAATCTTTCATCCAGCGACTGAGTTCTGCATATTTATCGACAAGATCTTGAGATCGAGTGACGTTACTTAGATCCATCAGTTCGAACATTCGCTGGTAGCTGGGGCGCACATAATCTTCTGGATGAGCCATCGTTAGGGTCAACAGCGAATCCCAGGCCTGCTCTGCCGTCATTCGTCTTAAAATCGGCCCTGGGAAATAATAGGTCTGCCCGGCAAGCAATTCGTCATAACAACACTGTCGCTGATAGGTCTGCGTGTAATAGAGGATTCGCAGAAATTCCTTCTGATCGTAATTGACGCGTTTCATTTCAGAAATCAAAAAGTCCATCAACTCTGGGTTTGAGGCCACCGTTGTGTCCATGATGTCGTCGACCGGTTCGATCAGACCCACACCCATCACCCGTTTCCACAAACGATTGGCGATCGTCAACGTGAATCGTGGATTTTCAGGTGACGTCATCCACGAGGCCAGCACTTCACGACGCGACTGACCATTGGTCACAACAGGAGACTCTCCAAACAGCGTACTCGGCTCGACGACAGACATCGGTTTGGCGTCGTCGTAGGCATAGTCGTGGGGGAGCGTCAGATTCTTTTTGGGATTCTCAGTGATCGCCCGTCGGGAATTGTTGACCATTCGGCGGATGGCGTTGGCATCTCGATCAGCATAGTCAATCAGATCGTACAACCAGTCCTTGGCGTTTTTGGGCTTCTCCCGAGCCACGATCATCGTAAGTTCACGGGGCGGCTTGACATTATAATCCTGGCCTGCCATGTAGGCCGCCAATTCGTAGAACTCTTTCTGTGTCCAGCGATCAAATGGATGGTTGTGACACTGTGCACACCCAATACGTGTTCCCAGAAATGTCCGGACCGTGTTGTTCAAATTGTCCAAAGGCATGTTGACATCCCGCTGGTGATATCCAACGGCGGGATTATCCACCACACGGCCATCTGCACAGACCATCTCAAAGACAAACTCGTCGTAAGGGAGATTTTCAGCCAGAGCGTTTTTGATCCACTCGCCGAAGAGTTGAATTTCGTTGTTGTTATCGACGCGATCAACGACTCTCAGAATATCCGCCCAGTAATTGTAGCTATGACTGACATACCCAGAGGAATTCAGCAGGCTGTCGATGGCCTCCTGGCGTTTGTGATCGCCTGCGAGCTTGATGAACGCCTCAGCCTGGGCAGGGGTGGGAATGGTCCCCGTGATATCCAGATAAATGCGACGCACAAATTGTTCGTCCGTCGTTAACTCGTGAGGACTGAGTTGATGCTGCGTGAGTCCTTTTTCAATGAGTGCATCAATTTTTTGAGCCGATTCCAGAGCTGCTTGCTCCCAGGCTGGATTCACTGGTGCAATACGAAGCTCCCGTTCTTCGCCGGCTGCATGTGCAGGAAGTCGAGACATCGCCTCTTTGACAAATTTCTCTTTCTTGGAAAGCTTTTGTGCAAATAGAGGAGAACTCATCACCAACACGACCATCACACAAGTGATGCTTCGGCAGACAAGATTCATGGGCTAATCCTTCAGGGAGGTTACAATCACAAACAACAATCAAATTGCCGGGATGAGGGAATTGATTCGTACAGAAACGAATCGGCGGGCAACGAAACATCATGCAACTGGCAGTCAGATACGCTATATAACAGCAAACTCTGATGAGATGTTCGTGGATTTTCAACTTTCTTTACGAAAATTCCAGTAGAACTAACTCAAGACCACTATTCTAGTTACGTTGAGAGTTTTGAGCGAAATCCTGAATTACAGGTTTTTTTCCAGGAATCAGAGAATGATTTGAAGACCTTGTGCGTATCTGCTGGTGAACACTTTGCAGATTACCATGACAAAAAACGCAGGGTGACGCCACTTTTCTGACAAGAATTCACAACTACTAGTTTCACGAAACCCCCGATCACGACGGAGTTTTGATTGACGGACCAGGAACTCATCGCCCGGATCAAAGATCAGGATGCAGAGGCATGGCTGATCCTCTATCAGAGATATTTGCCTCTGGTCTGGCGGTATGCCTATTCCCAAACCCGACATGTCCACCGAGCCGAAGACCTGACTAGCGAGGCGTTTTTCCTGTTTGTCGAACACTTAGAGCATTTTGACCCTTGTGGGGGAACGGTTTATGGATGGCTCAGGGCTGTCGCCCACAACCGACTGGTCGATGAATATCGCCACTCTCGTCAGGTCAGAAGACATGCCAAGGACTATTCAGAAATTCAGATACACCCGCAGTTCACTTCGACATCAACAACACATTCCGAACTGGAACAACGACGACTTCAGGTGCTCAACGTGCTTCATGAACTTCATGATGATCATCGTCTGATTCTGGAATGGAAATATCACGACAAAATCTCCATTCAAGAGATTGCCAGTCGGTTGGGAAAAACAACCACGGCTGTTCAGTCGATGTTGTTTCGGGCGCGTGTCCGTTTTCGTGAGCGTTTCGAGGCGCTCGCCAAGACACCAGACGCTCCCACGTATTTTGTGACTTCAACTTCCTTTCCACCAGATTCTGGATCACCGGATTCCTAAGACATGTTTTGACACAACCCCATCCCCTGCCTTTTTAACGGATCTTTCCTGAATTCTTTGATAGCGATTGATCGATCACGATTTTTTCACTGTACGTGGAGTTTATTCCTCTTGTGGATAGTGAGATGACACTATGACCCCCCCCATCTTCGATCCGACTCATGACGACTCGGCCATCCCTGAATTATTAAGTGAGGCGTTGGACAGCCCCGCGCCTCGCCCGGAGTTTGTCTCGGAACTCAACGAACGTCTGCGCGAAGTCCTTGTCGAGCGGTTCGCATCATCAGCATCAACTCCCCAAAAACTCCCTGGCGTGATTGCTCCACACCCGTCGGAAGACGGGCGTGTCCCGACTTTTTCTGCCACTGACAAAACTAATGAAGCTTCCAGCATTTCGCGTCGCGCGATGGCGTTGAACATGAAAGGCTGGTTTTCAGGATTTCTGACCGGAAGCGTCTCTTTGTTGGCATTGTTTGCCGTTTATTTTGCCATCTTTTCTGATTTCTCTGCCTCGCGTGCCTATAGCTGGGATCGAATGCTTCGCTCGATGAGCGAAGAGGGCTGGCTTGAAATCTCCGAAATCTCTCCTTCGGCCTCAGAAAGTCATCACCAAACTTCGCCGTCAGGCCACATGTGGGTCGATCTGGCCCAACGCAGAATGGCAGTGCGAAATTCTCAACTGTTTGTCTATAAGGATTATCGCCAGCACCAACTCTACGACTATGATCCGGCCACCGGTCAGGTATTCGTGACCACCAATTCCCGACTCATGCCTGGAGATTCGGCGTTATTCGAGGACAACGATTTGGCAACACTCTTGAGTTGTGAACTCAGTGAGCGTACCCCAGAGCATCCATGTCGATTTGAATTGATCTCAGAATCGTTTCGCAAAATCGACACGCCTCGAGGAAAAATGATTGAACTCGTCGTCCGTTTTCAGGAGACGAATCCTCCCCAAACGCCTCGGTTTCTGGAACTGACCTGTTTGCTGAATCCAGACACCGACCTCCCTGTGCAGTGTCAAATGACAGATCTGAACCAAACCTCCGGCGAACCAGTCGAGCAGAAGGCCTACTCGATGAAAACCGGACGGGGTGGCCCTGAAACCATTTATCAGATGGGGATTGAGGAAGAAGTCACCGTGGTTCTCAACGATCCACAGCGCTATCACCATTTGTCGTCTCGTTCTTCAAATCTCACCTCGACTTCAGGAGTGGTGTTGCTCAACGAACGAAACGCCCTTGCCGACCCAAACACGTCCCTCAAAGGCGAGTCGATGTCTTCAATAAACTCATCTGAAACTCTTTCACCAGTCACTGCTGAAACGACCCCTGTTGAAATCGGTCAACTGGTTGATCATCTGGAACAAGCTCCGAGACTGCCCCCCTCATCACAGGTGGCGATGCTCGATGCTGCAAAAGCCAAACCTCAGGATGTCGATCTCAACGTCAGTACAGAATTGCGATTTACGCCGCTGTTAAATGCGATCTCCTCGACATTGCAAGTTCCCTCAACGTCAACGGCGATGAGTCAACAAATCGATTCCCTACTCGAACAGGCATGGCAGGTCCGCGCGATCACCCCTGCGCACACCACCGGAGATCAGGAATTCACGCGTCGACTCTATCTCGATTTGCTCGGCAGAATTCCGACGGTCGCCGAGGCCCGTCAACTCTACCGTAAGAATGAAACACTTGATCGCACTGAATTAATTTCCCGGCTGCTTTCTCATCCCGATTTTTCCAGCTATCTGGCCAGTGTCTGGCGCCAGTTTCTCTTGCCAGACGCCGCCGATTTAACCCGCTTCGGCGGAACCCAGGCCTTTGAATCCTGGCTGAGAATTCAGTTTGCCGCCAATCGTCGTTACGATGAACTTGTCAGCGAGTTATTGCTCTCACAAGGGCGTGTGAATGAATCCGGGCCAGTCTTGTTTTACACCGCGCTGGAACTCAAGCCCGACGAGATCGCCAAGCAGACCTGTCGTGCCTTTCTGGGAATGAGAATCGACTGCGCACAATGCCATGACCATCCCTTCGATCATTGGAAGCAGGAAGAATTCTGGGGAATGGCGGCGTTTTTCTCGCGGATTTCTCGTCCCGAAGGAAAAATGGAGATGCTCTCGCCACTGCTTCAAGTCCGCGACAATATGCGTGGAGATGTGCGACTTCCCGACTCAGAAACCATCGTTCCGCCACGGTTTCTGATGGGGGAGACATTCAACGAAGAGCAGGTCAGCCATCGACGCGCGGCCTTCGTTGGCTGGCTCGTCCAGCAGGATAATCATCAGTTCGCCAAAGCCACCGTCAACCGCGTCTGGGCACATCTGTTTGGGCGTGGTATCGTCGACCCTGTCGATGATATGGGCGAACACAATCCGCCGTTGATACCAGAACTGCTCGATGCTCTGGCGTTATTCTTTATCCAGTCGGATTACGATTTAAACCTCCTGATCACCACCATTTGTCAATCCAAGGCGTATCAACTCAGCAGTCAATCCGCTTCGAGTGTGATTGCCAGCGATGAATCAGAAGATCCTGCACGCTGGTTTGCGAGGATGAATCTAAAAACCTTGTCAGCCGAGCAGCTTTATGATTGCATCGCCATCGCCACACACCGAGAAGTCAATTCGTCGGTCCCGGCGGACGTCACCCAAAACATTGGTTTGCAAAGAATCGGCAGTGCATCACGTGAGGAATTTATTCAGCAGTTTCAATCGACCGGCGGGGCCATTGTTGACTATCAAGCAGGCATTCCGCAGGCGCTGACGTTA
>JBGSVC010000439.1:0-5971 GCA_041753175.1 Planctomycetaceae bacterium | reverse complement strand
GAAGGGAGTAGCTGAAGGGGTCAGTTCAGCAAAAGCTGTCTTTGAAGTTGCTGAACAAAAGGGGATCGAAATGCCGATCACTCGAGAGGTTTACGAAGTTCTTTTCCACGGCAAGTCTCCAGAATCAGCAACAAACTCATTGATGTCGCGCCCTGTTCAGTCGGAAGATTGAACGAAGAAGATTCCTGGCTTAAAAGCCTCGTCCTCGACGTTGTTGCCATTCCTGATAACTTTGGAATCCGCCCATTGCGACAAAAATTGCAAAAAACATGTACTGGGCTTGTGAGAGCCAAATCACAAGTGGGATGGCGATCAGAAATGATACGAAGGCGGCACGCATTGGGCCTTTGTGGTTGTTGTGCCAGGTGAATAGATCTCTGAGCGCCTGGCCTCCGTCGAGTGGGCTCACAGGAATGAGATTGAGCAGATTCCATAGCAGGTTGATGTAGAGCATGATTTGCAGCGCAAAATAAAGTAGTGGATGAATCTCAATGCGGTATTGCAAGATGATATATAATGTTGCCAGACAGAGACCGTAAAGCGTAAAGCCGGCGGCAGGTCCGGCAAGGCTGACAACCAGGTGCTTGTGGGGTGGCATGCTTTGAGTCGTTGCCAGACCGCCCATGTAATACAGCGCGATTTGAGAATGATAATTGAAATACATATTGGCCAACGCATGGCCGAGTTCATGGACAAGGATGGAAACAAAAATGCAAAGCATCGCCATCACCAAAAAGGCGGGCTGACCTCCGGAAACATTCCAGCTAATTAAGGCGGCTGTCAGCCAAAACGTGGCATTCACATAAACCGGGACGTTGAAGATTGTAAAATCGAAGTCCAGAGGGGTGCGCGGTATTGAAAACATGAATCATCTTTACAAACAGGAGAGAGCCTTTTAGGCAGTTTAATGTTTCGTCGTGCAAGAATACCTTATGGCAGGAATTGAGGAAACGCGATGTGGTGATGTGAATTGGTCAATGCGGATTCAACGAGAAGTTGGCAAGAACACGCTAGTCGTCAACTCAGACAGATGATGGCAAACTCTCTGGGAGTTGAAACTGTCAATGAGTGGCACGACGTTGGTGTGGTCGATCAATAAGTATGATGACAGCGTATGTAGGACGTCGGTCGCATGCAAGGGGAGAGGGGTTGCGGATGAGTGTGTGTTGACAGAAAATGACAGATCGTCTGAAATAGGGATAATCGACAGATGGCCGAGTAGATCCGAAAGAGAACTTTTTTAACGATCTCCGGGTTGCGTAAGCGTACTTACCTCTTGGTAAGGCTGTGGGGTTACCCCACGGCAGAAAGATTGCACGCATTTCAGAAGTGAATGAGCTCATTGATGGCTTGCATCATTCGCTCATTCGCGACGGGATTGGTTACGCAGCCCGGAGATCGGATTTTTTATTGAGCTTCGAAGAAATAGTAATCGGCAGGATGAAGTGTCAAAACGGATTGATATCGATAAGATCTCAAGATATTGACGATATTGGAAACATTGAGCCTGCACTCAAGGAGTGAGTTTTGCTGAGGGGTTTACTGGGATGGATTCGTGGACTGTTGACAGGAGGAGGTTCATCAAGTGATGTGCCTTTGATGACTGAGGCGACGTCACGTCTGCCGACAGAGTCTTTGCAGAACAGCTCACGGAAGTCCAAGTCTACTAAACTTGCCAAACGTTTTGTGCTGAGCCCCACGCGTCGTCAATCCGGAGCCGTAAGAACTCCTGCCAAAGAAGAGATCGTTCGAACAAAGACGAGCCCTTACCGATTTGCCCGTCTGAATGTCGATGGCCGGAGTTATCTCGATTTATCTCGTGATGGGCACGATGAAACGCTGGCGAGTTTGCGACTGCCTCAATTTCATCAACCCGAACAACTTGCAACCTGGCTGAAGTTGCCGTTGGGGAAAATTGCCTGGTTGACAGAGCGTTTCACAGTGGATGGCAAACCCTTGAGTGTGCAAAAGGCACATTACCACTTCATCTGGCGAAAAAAGCGATCGGGTAGTTATCGGCTGATTGAAAGTCCTAAGTCGATGTTGCGCGCCGTGCAGGACAAAATACTCGCTGAGATTTTGGAAAAGGTCGCGGTTCATCCAGCAGTCCACGGATTTGTGCCCGGACGAAGCATCGTGACGAATGCACAACCCCACGTCGGACAGGCGGTGGTCGTTAAATTTGATCTGGATAATTTCTATCGGCGGATCAGATTTGCCAGGATCGTAGCGATCTACCGAGCCTTAGGCTATTCACGTGAGATGGGCATCTGGCTGGCAAGATTGACGACCTCGTCCACGCCGTCCGATCTGAACTCCCCTATTGGAGAAGCCAGACTGGTTTGGGAATATCTACCACGACATTTACCGCAAGGATCTCCGACGAGTCCTTATTTAGCGAATTTGTGTGCTTATGGCTTGGATGTCCGACTTGCAGGGTTGGCGGCACGCATGGGAGGGCACTACACGCGCTATGCAGACGACCTGACGTTTTCAGGTGATGAGCACTTTTCCAAAGCGTTGTCATTGTTGTTGCCGCTTGTCAGGCAGATCATTGTGCAGGAAGGATTCGCCATCCATTGGAAGAAGACACGCATTCTGCGCCCTGCTCAAAAACAGATGGTGACGGGTGTGGTAGTCAATGAGAAAATTAATCCCTCGCGTCGCGAATACGACCGACTGAAAGCTATTCTGCATAACTGTTGTCAGTCTGGGCCGAGCAGTCAGAACCGCGAGAATCGAGAGAATTTTTCGCAACATTTGCTTGGACGGATCAGTCATGTTCGCTGGTTAAATGAAGTCAAAGGTGAGAAACTGATGACGCTTTATCAGAAGATTGACTGGACGCGTTAGCCTGGTGTTCAAGAACGATTGGAAAGCGTGAAGGTATCACTGGAACTTTTTCTATTGATGGTTTCAGGCGTTTGGCGTCTGTTATTTTTCGATTCTATTACGATTTTAAAGTGGTTGTTCACGAAGACGGGGAATTTGAGTCGTCACCTGAATCAGAATTATTTACAGTTGGCGGAGCAAACTGATTCATCCTGCAGGTGAATGCGTGCGTTAGGAATGGCGAGTTGATTAATTTGAGTATGGTCAATCAGGTGGAAATGTGATCGCGATCCTCCGATTATTGCTGGCACGGATGGGAAAGCCGCTGTTGCGGTTGTTTCTGGGATTGCTGGCGATTCCCCTGTTTCGATTCACGATGCGACGAATCGTGCGGGTCCAGGAGATTGATGAGGAACTGGAAAAGGATCTGGAGCAATGGTTTAAGGCGTCGCTGGTTCTGCTGGTCGCGACGAAAAATATGGAAGACAATCTTTTTGGCTGGGTGATGGCCAAAGATCAGACACAAGCTTTGCTCGATTCGGGGCAGATTCTGGAGAATCCCTGGTTGTTAGGGATGCGATTGATGCTGGTGATTGGGGTGATCGAGTCGATGCCAGATCAGGCGTTGTTCTCGATTATTCATCCGGGTCCACCGAAACTGTACTACGATCGCTGCAAAGGTTTTTGGTGTTGTTTGAAGGAACAATGGTATCCTTTTGGTAAGGGATTTTTGTGTCAGCATCTGAGTCGCTCTTCTCCCGTATTTGCCATCTTATCTGCCATCATCGATGGGCCTGTGGGGTGGTGGTGTTTTGGATTTGCGATCAGCCAATATCTGTTTATTGGTCTGGTTACTTCTCGAGACCGGGCCTTGGATGTGTTGAGTGAATTTGATCGTCAGATCGCAGCCAAACGACAAGAGATTATCGAAGAGTTTTCGCTCGAAAAAAAACAGGGAGATCAACCGTCGCTGTCGCAGCCCCAAGTTATCGTTGAAGAGAGTGCTGCCGCAGCTTTGCCGTGTCAGGTTGACGTCAAGCCTGTCCGGTAAGTCTCAAAGTGATATCATTGATAATACATTTTAGTTTGCTTATGCATGACGCCTGCGATATGTTATCGCTTAGATGGCGTTTATTCCTGTTACCTAGTGATGAAACTTTGAGAGGTTCATCAACAATTGTCGTTCCCCCCTGCTCTGCTTACCTGTTCAATAAAAGTGTCTCCTTATGAAACGACTTCCTCCCCTGGCTTATGTGCGAACCATTTTGTGTGTTGTCTGTTGCCTGATGATTTTGTACTCACCTCCAGTTCATGCAGCAGATTTCGAGTTGCGCGAAGGTGATCATATTTGTCTTGTGGGGAATGCTTTGGGGGAGCGATTGCAGTATCACAATTATTGGGAGACTTTGCTCTATCAATCGTTTCCAGAGAAAGATCTTGTCGTCAGGAATTTATGCTTTCCGGGTGATGAAGCATACGAGCGGATTCGAAGTGAGAACTTTGGCAGTCCGGATGAGCATTTGAAACACAGTTCTGCATCTGTCGTCCTCTATTTTTTTGGATTTAACGAATCGTTTGCTGGAGAAGAGGGTATTGTGAAGTTTCGTGACCAGATGACTCGTCTGGTCATAGAAACGATGAACAAGAGTTTCGACGACCAACAACCCTGTCGCGTGGTGTTAATATCGCCAATTGCCTTTGAGAATACCGGAAATCCCAATCTACCAGACGGAATAAAAGAGAACAAAAATCTGGAGCTATATACGCAGGTCTTGCGAGAGGTGGCTGAACAAACAGGAGTGGCTTTTGTCGACTTGTATCATCCCAGTTTGAAGCTCTTTGACGTATCAAACCAGACGCTGACCCTCAATGGTGTGCATCTCAATGACGAAGGATATCGACGACTGGCCCCACATTTCATGCAGGCGATGACGGGAACAGACGTCTCCGACATGGCGGTTTCTGAAAGGCTACGAGCAGAAATCAGCGATAAAAACTTTCATTGGCTCAATCGGTATCGAGCTGTCAATGGATATTCAATTTATGGTCCTCGAGGAAAAGCAGGCTCAGACGGGACGTACAACAACACCGATGTCATGGAACGTGAACGGGCCATCTTGGATCAGATGTGTCAACTTCGAGATCAAAGAATCTGGCAGATCGCGAAAGGTGCAGAGGTGACTGAACAGGCCGACGATAGTCAGACACTGCCTTTCATCGTGCCAAAAACGAATGTCGGTGGAGAGTCGGACAAGAACGCTGCACAAGGCAAGCTTGGCAGTCTGAAATATCAAACCGCCCAGGAACAACTCGCGATGTTTCAAATGGCGCCAGGTTACAAGATCAGTCTGGTGGCTTCAGAAGAACAGTTTCCGGAACTGGCAAATCCCGTTGCCTTGAATTTTGACAGTCGGGGGCGATTGTGGGTCTCAACGATGCCCTGTTATCCACATTGGCTGCCAAAATCGAAAATGGATGACAAGTTGCTCATTCTTGAGGACTACGATCATGATGGAAAAGCCGACGAATGCAAGGTTTTTGCAGGCGGCTTACATCAGCCCACAGGTTTTGAACTGGGATATGGGGGCGTTTATATTGCTCATCAACCAGACGGGGTGCTGTTTTTAAAAGATACCGATGGTGACGATCAGGCGGATGTGCGCATTCGTCAACTGGGTGGTTTTGATCCTGCAGATTCGCATCACGGTTTAGCGGCTTTTGAATGGGGTCCAGATGGAGGATTGTATTTTCAGGAGGGGACGTTCAAATATTCTCAGGTTGAAAGCCCTTACGGATTATCACGATTACATGAAGCCGGGATCTGGCGTTATGATCCACGTACGGAGCGATTCGGTGTGTATTGTTCGTTAGCGTTTGCAAACCCCTGGGGATTTGTGTTCGATCATTGGGGTCAAGGTTTCGTGGCGGATGCATCGTCGGGGTTTAATTATTGGACCAGCCCGATTTCTGGTCGAGTCGACTATCCCAATAAACACATGGGGGGATCTCAGGGGGGGCGCGTCAATAAGCCGATGGTTAATCCACGAAAGAGACCGACGGCGATTACAACATTTTTCAAGAAGCGAACACGTCCCTGTGCGGGCAATGAAATTGTCTCCAGTCGTCATTTCGCACCAGA
>JBGSVC010000438.1:0-4689 GCA_041753175.1 Planctomycetaceae bacterium | reverse complement strand
CACAGCCTGCGAAGATCGTGATGCAGAAGCCGATGTAGCTCAGGCTGGCCAAAGCTACCTCTTGTTTTTGTGGTAGTTCGGATTCGGTTTGAACTCGCCCACGATGTTCCCTCCGTCATCAACTTGCCACGCCCCAACAATGGCTTCTGGAGGAACCGCCCGATTGGGATCGTAGCCGTCATCAATTTCATACACCCATCCCCCCGGATTCAATTTGGCTTCTGCGACGGCCTCCAGAGTTGGTGTTATTGTATCCGTTTGTTCGCTCATAGGCTCTCAATCCAGAGTTCGTAAAACTTTTTCTGTTGGTCGACGGAGACGGGGCAAATCTCCTCGGATGTATCGAACACTTCAACAAGATCACGCGTTCTCGCCTGCATTCCCAGCGTGAGAAAATAGGCCTTTTCTCCACATCCCATGGATTCGATCATTGGCGAGGGGTATACGTTTTCACACGCTGCGAAACAGCGAGGCATCATCCCAAGAGGTTCAAGTTGTCGACGAATTTCGCAAAACGCATGAAAATAGCCTCTATCCGAAGCCCCTCGAATGATGGTGTCGCCAACGGCAATCTCTATCAGAACTTCGTCTTCGTTGTCAGGTGCTTCATCCCATCGTCTCATGTCGGCTTGATGCAAATTGCCGTTCGAATCGACCAATTCTATGGTTTTTGATTCCATGTCCATCATCACCGTGGATACGAAGGGTTGGGAATGAAATCGCCCACGATGTCACCATTGTTCATCTTGAATGCTCCAATGATCTCGCCCTTGCTTA
Organism: Planctomycetaceae bacterium; assembly: GCA_041753175.1. Lineage (GTDB taxonomy): Bacteria > Planctomycetota > Planctomycetia > Planctomycetales > Planctomycetaceae > SXPC01. Next base: position 3,912 of record JBGSVC010000438.1, on the reverse strand, counting down.
CTCCACCTGGAATGGCAACTTCAAACTGCTCTGGAAAAGGCGACTTCGAACCAAGAGTGTCGTTCACATTTACTCCATTCTTCGTTCTGATAACGTAGATGTATCCGTTCTTCCCTGCAAACCCTTTCGCAATCCTTGGCCGTAGGGACGTTGCGATAAAGTTCGTGTCTGGCTGGTTTCCGGTGACATGTCGAAGCAGATCAGTGTTTGTTCCCTTCGGCTGCAACCCCTGCTCGAACACCACATCTGGAGAACGTGAAGGTCGCTCTCCTCGGAACACCGTTCGGGCTTGTCCACTGTTAGGGGCTTCATCGACCACCTTCTCGAGTGTCGACGTCGCGGTGCCTGAACCTTTGGCTACCTTGTCGCCAGCATACCCGATAACGGGTGCGAAATTCAAGATGTCCCAGAATGAGGCTTCGCCTTCAATGACATGGGTTGCGCCTTCTAAAACACCGACCGCATCGCCAGCCACGACATAGCCCTGAAGTCCTCGTCCCAGAATGCGTCCTGTATTGGCAACTGCACGCAATTTTCTTCCATTGATTGACGTTGAGTCACGCTCACTCAGACAATATGGTCGCCCCCTGACTTGTGAGGCTATCCCCCCGTTGCTTTTCGTATGCGAAGGCGACGCACAAGCTCACGCACGGGCAGCAGGAAAAATCGACAGCAGGGGCGATAGATATTGCATGAAGACGTTTCACGAATGGCTGGCAGAACGCACGACGAAGAATGAAGGGTTGTGGCTCAACGACAACGCCGTGATTGGTCTAACACGGAACAGTATTTTCCCAAGGGAATGGAACTCCATGATAATCTGAAAGTTGGGGGTCGAACTTAAACGTGTTATCCCGGTTGAACGGCCAGCTAGTCTCACCGATTTCTTTGCACAATACACCGACTATGAAATGCTCTAGGTCTGACGCAACGACATAACTGGGTGAATCTACGGCCCTCCCTACATCAATGAACAAGACTGGATAGCCAGGTCCGAATTCGTTCTGAGTGGGCATGATGTAGTGATTGCCGCAACCGTCACCAGCTACAGGAATCCATTGTCTCTTGCTCCATTCCGGATACCGATTCAAATAGACTTCGATTTCCAAGTGGGATCGAAGTGGATGGATACCGTAAAAGCCGCCCGGCCCAACGCAAGGGCCATTTGTAACCCTCAGCCAACTCCGTAACATGGCCGGGACAATTATCCCGGTTCGTTCTTCAAATTGAGCGATTTCCTCTTCTGTGACCCCTAACGGAATCGAATCCTCTGGTGGCCGAGGCACTTGATGAAGGAGATCCGAAATCTGTTCCATTCGATTCATAGCACTGATTCCTATGGCAAGAAATTTATGAGGTTTCCAAATTGTTCGTCAATACGAAGTGCTTGTTCAAGAACTTCGGCTTGAGTCGGGATTCGACCGTTTAGACCCTGCCGCCATGCGTTCCACGCATTTGTGACGAGAGCGTGGTCTGCCGATTTCATTCCGATCAAGTTTGCCACTCGATTGGCGTCAGCATTTGAAAATAGATGAGTCCACTCCAACGGTATGCGGTGATGCACATCCATTCCATCCCAAACGGCACGACGCCCAGTCCTTGCCTGCCAAATGTCACGGGCTGACGCCCTCAACGCATCTTTTGCTTCATTCGTCAGGGCTGAGAATTCGCTGGGTGCCTCCTCCAGAACTTTTTTGAAGGTCTCGCCCGCTTTTCCCAGTTTGCTCACAGCCAAGCCTGCCACGATGATATCCGGTAGAGACGCGATCGCAAACTCGCGTGCCCCTTGCAAACTTGGGTTGGATGAAAAATCCAAACCAGCCAATAGGACATCCAAAGGCTGATTGCTGATACGAATTCCAGCTTCGGCGTTATTTGCAAGAGCCTCAACAGCGTGCTTAAAATCTTCGCGACTTCTGGCAATCACAAAATTGCGAATCGCCAGATCAATTTCTGCCTCCAAATACTCATCACCTTCGACGTTGTGACCAAGTCGATAGGTCATATTAAACACATGTGTGCCGAAGGTGTCGTAATCCCAATATCCCCCCTTCCGATAGAAGTTGATGGAAACATCCGAATACCCTGATTTTGGTGAGATGCGTTTATCAAACCGAATGGTTGTCCCGGGGAAATGCCCCTGCTGCGCTTGATAACCGACTTGACCTTGAGGTGCTGACCATCGCGGCGGTGCCGTGAGGATATAACGGGAGGGGTCGAATTCTGAACCCTCAGCCTCCCCCTCCACCTCCACCTCAGCATGCACGGCGGGGGGAGCGATGGCGGGTTGGGGTTCGGGGGGAGCCAGGGCGAGTTGCAGGTGTTCGTCGAGGACGTCGGCTTGCGGAACGCCCAACAGCGGGACGGAGGTCGGCTGGAAGGCCGTGGTGCCGGCGGCCTGGTGTTGTGTCGTGTCGTCGCCCAGAAAACCTAACAGACTCCCCGGATCGTCGTAGCCGGGCTGAGAGACACCATACCCGCCGTAGCTATAGCCGTAGCTCCCGTAGCCGCCATAGCCATAGTCACCGAACCCACCGAAGCTCCAACCACCGTAGTTGACACCCCCCAGTGGATTCGCCTGCCCCAAGCCGTTGGTGGAAGCGGACGTTTCACGAATGGCTGGCGATGCGGGAAGGGCAGCGAATGCGGGAAGGCATGTGCTGGGCGATGACGAGCTGGTTCAGCCGGGAATGGGCAACGCCAGTCCTTTGATACAGAAGAAGCCCAAAGTGAAGAGATTGAGGAAAGCGAACCGAATCACGCCGAACATGGCCTGTGCTGCGTTGATACCATTTAAAGCCATTTCATGGCAAAGAAACAGCGGATTGCAGTCGCCTGAGCGTGAAACGGAAGCTGTTCATTGAACGGGAGCACGGGACAATTCCATTCCTGTGCAACCGGCTGCTTCAATCGCACGCTTGACCGGTTCGGCAACGAACAGTGAGAGTTTTCCCGCCCGCGGATACGCAAATATTTGATGACCAGAAGTGGCGTCCTTCGACAACACCGGTTTGACCACAAAATCACCTGCTAAGATTGATTTATCCCAATTCAGAACGTCGGGCGGATTTGGAAAATGGAGAACCCAATAGGTACGCTTCTCCGCTCCCTTATGTACTTCAACTGCGAGCCATTGAAGCTCATCGTCCGATGACGCACAACTTTGAAAGATGCCCTTGAGACGTTCTGAGCATAACCTGCAGCCAAGGTTGCTCGCCAGATAGTCGGCAAACCCTCCATCTCGCAATTCCAGGACCAACGGCTGCCAACTCTCTACAAAACCAGTATCGGGAAGAAAAAAAATACCCGGAGGCGGAAACCACGTTCCAGTTTCTTGACTTTTTTCGATGTATGCAACTCCGGAATAATCCTCGTCCTCAAACAACGCTTTAAAGTACATTGACATACTCATTCCCATCCAATCTTGCGTAACAAATCAGGATTTTGTCTGATCGGCTCTTTGACGTACATCTCAAACAACTCTAGAAACGTTGTTTTGTTACCACAAGCCTCATGTGCCGCACGCTCCATACCCTTTAAAACAAATTCGTGGTAATCGTTGGGATGCCGACCAAGATGAGGAAGAATTTCTTTGTTCCATATATCATCAAGATCAAGGCCATAACTGTCAGCAATTTTCTTCATTTCCGGCGTATACTTCCTGTTCTTGTTCGTGGCGAAATGATGCAACTGTGAGGGGCGATCTGTTGTTTCACCTTGCTTTACTTTCTTAAAAGTATCACTGGCGTTTCCAGCACTGTCAACTGTTTTGCCGACATCGAAAAAGTCGTCGGCTTTCTTAAGGACAGCCGCTCCAACAAAGGGGAGTATCAAACCCGCACCCGCGGCTGCGCGTTGCCAGGCTGCCAAGTCTTGCCCATTGATGAGATCTTTGCCTGCCCACACTTCCAC
>JBGSVC010000437.1:0-1641 GCA_041753175.1 Planctomycetaceae bacterium | reverse complement strand
CAACGTCCACCAGTCGTATTCACGAGAAACACACTACTGGCATTATCCCTTGAATGTGATAGTCCTCAATCCCGAAGACGGGTATCCATCGGCTCCATCTTCGGCTGTGCGTCAAGGAGATTGGAAATTGATCTTCGACTGGTCTGGTGCGTTGCGTTTGTACGACATCGCGCATGATCCTTATGAAACGCGTGATCTGTCTGAAGAAAATCCGGAGAAGGCATTAGAACTGTTCACCCAGTTAAACGACTGGATTGATCGAGAGGTCGATGTGAAATATACGCCCGCTCTCAATCCAGAATACGATGCCGATCAAGAAGTCCGCGAAAGGCCATTTATCGATTTGCGAAAGAAGTATCTGGGTGAGGATCGTGCCATCCGCACAATCGACAGCGATCCGCGATTCAAAGTCCTTCAAGAGATCAAACAAAAGCCTTAAGTTCCTTCAATGATCACACGAGAGCCTGACTGTTTCACAGGTATTACGTACGCATTTGAGTAGATGTAAGTTTTGAAGTTAGAGAGAGTGTCGTGGAACGAACCGTTCTTATGAGTGTGATGGTGATGGCAATCGTCTGGTCGGGCGGTCTGCCCGCGCAGGCAGTGGCAGGTCAGGAGAAAATCTCGCGACCGAATATCATTTTGATCGTAGCCGACGATTTGGGTTACAGCGATCTGGGCTGTTTTGGAGGAGAGCTGAAAACTCCTGCACTCGATCAGATGGCCCAGGAGGGAATGCGGTTGACGCAATGTTACAACGGCGGGATGTGTGTGGTGAGCCGACTTTCGTTGTTGACAGGAAACTGGTGGCCACGGGCAAAGCGGACTTTTAATGACTCCACAATTCTCAGCGAGCATTTGAAATCTCAAGATTACCAGACGGCCATCATTGGGAAATGGCATTTGCCGGGACATCCGATGGATCGGGGCTTTGATCACTTTTTTGGGTTTGTGGGCGGGTTCAGCAATCACTTCCTGGGAGGGAAAGACTATTTTCTGGATCGAGAACCTTATCGCGATTTTGGAGACGATTTTTACAGCAGCGATGCACTGACAGATCACGCCATCACGTTTGTCGAGAACACTCAGGCGAGGCATCCCGAGAACCCGTTCTTTTTATATCTGACGTATCAGGCTCCGCATAATCCGCTCCAATCTCCCCCTGAGTTGATCCTTGAGCAAAGAGGACGATATTTGCAGGGATGGCAACAGATTCGAGAGAATCGATTCGCTCGTCAACAGAAACTAGGTCTATTCCCGGCGGATTTACCATTACCCAGTTATCCCGAGAACCTGCCAGATTGGGAGCAGTTGACACACGCTCAACAGGATCTGGAGGATTTGAGAATGTCCGTCTATGCTGCGATGGTCGAACGCCTGGATGAGAACATCGGGCGATTGTTGAAAACGCTCGATGGGCAACGTCTGACAGAGAAGACGTTGATCATTTTTATCAGTGACAATGGGACGGACCCTTTCTCTGTCCTAGATGATGACTTGCTGAAACAGGGGAAGTTGCCGGGAGATCGAGACTCCAACTGGCAGCCTGGCACAGGCTGGGCTTATGCTGCGGTGACACCTTGGCGATTGTATAAGATCAGTCAGCATGCTGGTGGCGTGACAACGGGGGGAATCGTGAAA
>JBGSVC010000436.1:0-4293 GCA_041753175.1 Planctomycetaceae bacterium | reverse complement strand
GTCAGGTTATGGTGTTGCAAGAATTGTTCCATGGGAAAGAAACGAGAGAACGTTGTTGAGAGGTGGATTTGAGAGAACACTGCGGCAGAATGTGATGCGAAAACGAAACGTCGTGATAGAATTGATCGTGTTGAAATCAGGAATCGAGGAGGGAGAGTGACGCGTGATTGAGATTGAATTGAAGATTGAGCGGGGGATTGGTGTGGAGTTGTCGCGTTGGGACTGGGGTGCGTTGTGGGGAAAGAGTGAACGTCAATTAGAAGAGATGTGGGTGGAGATCGGAGGAGATGCAGTGCGTCTGGGGGATTGTGCGCGGGTCTGTGTGGATGGGGATCATGATGCGCGGATGGTGCTGACGGGGGTCGATCGACGTTGTCATGGGGTGGGGTTGGGGTGGTCGTGTGGAGAATTGATACTGGAAGGAGATGTGGGCCATCGCTGTGGTGAGGGGCAGTCGGGAGGAGTGATTGAGGTGCGGGGGGATGTGGGAGAGTCTGCGGGAATCGGGAAGTCGAATGGGCGTCTGATTGTGCGGGGGAATGCGGGGGGGCACCTGGGTGGCGTGTGTGGGGGGGAGTCTATCGGGATGTCAGGTGGGGAGATCTTTATTGAGGGGGACGCGGGGCGGTTTGCGGGGGAGCGGATGCGTCGGGGGTTGTTAGTGATTGGAGGCAATGCAGGGAGTGGATGTGGTCATCAGATGTTGGCGGGGACAGTTATTGTTGGAGGTGATTGCGGCATGGGGTGTGGGACGGGGAATCGGCGTGGAACGATTATCGTGGGAGGAGAGCTGGCTGATGAAAATTGGGAGATGCGGTATCGGTATGCGTGTGAAGTCGATCCGACATGGCTGCGGGTTTATCAGCGTCATATTAAAACAGTGATGGGAGAGAGGTGGGGTGATGAACAACGAGGCGCATGGGGACGGTATGTGGGGGATGTGACCGGGATGAGCCGTGGTGAGATTCTGGTCCGACGGAATTAGGGATGTTGGAGTTGTGCCTGCCCCTCACCCTGACGCGGAGGGGGAGGGGCCGTAGAAAGCGCAAGAACAATGCGAGGGTTATTGAGAAATACAGTAAAGAGATTTGTCGGAGCGGAGGAAGAGTTGTCCCTGGCTGATGGCAGGTGTGGCTGAGAAGCGTTCGGGGTCGTTGGTAACGCGGTTGACTGCGATTTGATTGAATTGGTCTCCGGTATCGAAGACGTAGACTTCGCCTGAGGCAGAGGTGTAGAAGATATGGTTGTTGGCGATGACGGGTGAGGCATAGTCTGCTCCTCGGCTGCCGCGTTGTGGTCGTCCTTCGAGTTCATCGGCCAGAGTGTCGTCGGAAGGTCTGAGTCGGGCGCGATAGATTTGTTTGCCGTTGGTTTTGTCGAGGCAGGTCATGGTGTTGTTGGCGATGTAGTAGAGGAATTTTTCGTCGACGAGGGGAGAGGCGAAGCGGTTGAGATCGCGACCCGACCAGAGGACATTGGAATCAGAGACATCTTTACGTTCGCCTCCGGCCTGGATGGCGACGGAGCCTCCGCTACGACCTTCAACGGCATAAATGACGCCATTATTGAGCACGGGGCTGGTGTTGAAGGATTCGGTTTCGATGGCTGTGCAGAACCAGCGGAGTTTTCCGTCGGCGGGATTGAGTCCCCAGAATTCGAACGGGGCCGCGAGGATAATGTCGGATCGCTGATCGTTGATTGTGGCGATGAGGGGAGTGCTCCAGACGTTACCGAGGGTCTCGGCTCCGTTTCTCCAAACGATTTCGCCGGTGGCTTTGTCGAGGGCGTAGAGGGCGCGGTCTTCGGCGCCGGCGGGGACGATGAGAAGATTGTTAAAGAGGATAGGGCTGGAGGCGGATCCCCAGCGTTTGTCGTCAGAGCGGATGCCAAGGACACGGTGCCATCGTTCTTTGCCGTCGAGTGAATAGGCGTAGACGCCCGATTTTCCGAAGAATGCGAAGACGGACTGGCCATCGGAGGTGGGAGTGTGTGAGGCGTAGCCGTGTTCGGGGACACCCATGCCGGCGTAGGGGTCTTCGTAGTCGTCGCCGGGGACAGAGGATTTCCAGAGTGTTTGTCCCGATGAGCGGTCGATGCAGACGAGGTGACGAGTAAGTTTGGTGATATCTGCGAGATCATCTCGGGAGGTGCCGTAGCCTGTGTAGCAGGTCAAAAAGATCTTGTTGCCGACGACAATGGGACAAGAGACGCCTGGGCCGGGGAGGGGGGCTTTCCACTTCACATTTTGTGTGGGGCCAAATTGGGTAGGGACGAGTTCGGTGTCAGTTGAAACTCCTGAGCCGTTGGGCCCTCGAAAGCGTGTCCAGTCGGTGGCCTGGGAGGTGGGGGTGAGCGTGAGCAGTGATACAATGGTGATTGCTGATGCGAGGAGGGGGATGTTTTTCATAGGGCTTGTTCCTCAAGAGGGGGTTGGTCTGAGAGGCTTTGTATGATGGAGCGAGTTTTTGACGGTGGTTTTGTAGTGTTCAAACACCGCAACGGAGGGAAGGTTTTGAGTTGTTTGCGAGATCAAGACGCTTTTATATCAAGGAGGAGAATCGCGGGATGATCCAGAAGCAGGTTCATGGATGAGGTAATTGAGTCTTCTCGTTTCAGATAGACAGTAGGCATCAGTGATTAAAACATTGGCAAGTCTGCCGCAATTTGTATTTGCTTGCGGTGGATGTTGTGGATCTTGTTACTTTTGTGTGAAAGAGAGTCGTGACTGAGCGTGTCGTAAGTGATTAGCTAGCGAAAGGATAAATCAGAGGTTGATTCGTTGACGTATTGTTAAACATTTTGTTCAACGACCTGCCAGATATTTGGCGCGCTAACTGCTATGGAAACCGTTGCGTGGTGAAAGTTCATGCATGAGATTGTCGTCCTCTGAGATCGTCTATCGATGATTGATCGGGTCGAACTGGGTTGGATACCGGGGTCTGTTTCCAGGATGCTTTCCAATATTATTTAAGGGAATTCTATGTTACATCAACGACGTTCTGCGTTCACATTGATTGAGCTACTAGTAGTGATCGCGATTATCGCGACTCTTGTCGCTATTTTATTGCCTGCTGTCCAACAGGCACGGGAAGCTGCGCGACGCAGTTCCTGCAAAAACAATTTGAAGCAGTTGGGGCTGGCAATTCATAACTATCACGATGTTTACAGTCAGTTTCCACTTGCAGGAGTCGGAGAAGTGAACAATGCGAGCGGGTGGTGTCGTCAGCCATCATGGATTGTTCGAATTATGCCGTATCTGGAGCAGGGGGCTGCTTATGATGCCGCTCCGATGATTGATAGTAACTTCGATAATAACGATGTCACATGGGCGGGTGCCAATCGAGCATGGCAAGTGATGGAACAGACCCGGATTGCGATCCTCAATTGTCCTTCGAGTCCGTTGCCAAACAGCAATCAGTCTCAATCGTCAGCCAAGACGATCGCCTTGGGGGCACCTGCGACACTGTCTGTGCAGGTAGCGGATTATGCTCCGAATAGCGGGTGTCGTTATGTGGGGGGAACGGTCGCGACGGACCATCCGACAGCCAATTGGCTGTGGGGAGGTCATCATGTGGACAATGGCGTGATTCAGTTGATTACGAGGAAGGGGTTTACGCCATTTTATGCTTCGAGTGTCAATTTTGCAGCGGTCACAGATGGTTTGAGCAACACGATCGCGGTGGGTGAACAATCGGATTACCACAATTTGATCAATGATTATCGGACGAGTTTCACGCGTGGGGGGATCTGGTCGTGTGCGACGAGTAGTACGACAGCGGAATCATCGAACACGGTTGTTACGAGCTTCCCGATCAATGCAGTGACGATGAATTGGACGGGCATGAATGCGACGTGGGGCGTGGGAGTCGTGACATACAACAACTCAGCGTATCGTTCGGCTCACTCAGGTGGTGCGCAGTTTGTGCTCGCGGATGGTTCGGTCCGATTTTTATCGGAGAACATCTATTTTGGGACATATACGGCGCTGATGGATCGAGCAGATGGGACTGTTGTGGGGGAGTTTTAAGGGTGTGTTGAAACGCAAGAAGCCGAGAGTTGTGTAGTGAGTAAAGGGGGGAGAGGTCATTGGAGTTTGCAGCGCAGGTTTCAGCGTTGCGGCTCGGTCGGAGCCTCGCCCTCACGGGTGGAGAAGAGGGCGGGCGATGGGGATCGGACGGAGGCTCGCGGTGCTGGAATGCTCGTGTGTTTCTGAACCCGGTGGATGATTTTTTACTTTTATCACAGAGTGCCAATTTAAGATGCTAACGATGCCAAATCTTTCGGTAAGAGTCT
>JBGSVC010000435.1:0-7412 GCA_041753175.1 Planctomycetaceae bacterium | reverse complement strand
GCCAGCCACTGACTATCCCCGAGGTCCAGTTCCAGACTCTTGTCGGAATTCATTAAGATCTTCGTCACCAGAGTTGTCGGCGATAATGCTTCTCGGAGCGCTCCTTTTTTAACAGCCGCAGAGAGATTGACACGACCATCCTCCTGCAGCGCAACTCCCACATATCCTTCCCGGCTGACTGCCATCTCAATTTGCCCGGCTTTTAGCCATTCCGGTCGCTGGGAACAAAGCGTTGTCAGTCCGATTAATGACTCCCGCGCAACGACCTCTTCCAGCCCCAAGGCGCGTTGCCAACGTCCTTTTCCCAAGCCACTGCACACGAGCACGACCTTGGCCTTCACAACCCGATTGACAGCCCCAACGAGTCGGACACGACTTTCTGGTTCCTCCAAAGATTCGATCACCGCAGTCGTTTGTGTCAAGAGTTCGGCTCCTGCCTCAGACGCCCAGGTAGCCAAGGAATTGTCCAGTCGCGCCCGTGAAATCGACACGCCTCCCTTCACGGACAGATTCACCCGGCTCCCACGACAGCTCAATCGAAATTCCTGAAGCGGTATTCCTTCGCGTAGAATCGACAAACATCCCAACTGTCGTAACTCTTCGACTCCCCTGCCGCTCAGACATCCTCCACAGACTTTATCGCGAGGAAAACGCGACCGCTCGACCAGCAAGACACGATGTCCACGCCGCGCCAACCGCAACGCCGAAGCAGCCCCCGTCGGCCCTGCACCGATCACCACGACGTCCCAATGTTCATCATCGCGCTGCATCATGGACCATCGTTCATTCAGGCTGAAGTCTTTGATTGGGGAAGCTCTCTGTTATCCTAGGCTCAGTTCTTCAGTCGGCCACTTGCCCGTTCGCGAGATCACCTTCAGTCACGGTTCCTGTTGACACGGCACCTGTTGTCCAAGACAGCAAAAACCTCTCCGGCCAGAATCGCTTGATCTTCGTATGCTCCAAACCAGCGATACGGATCAATTCATTGACTTCCTGGCTGGTAAACGCCGCTTCCACAGAGCGGGGCCCATCCACATGGACTACCGTCGAGCGCGATAACACACGCGTCCCGACATAGGCCCAGGCATACCCCATCGACGATCGCAGCAAATCACTCACCAGCGCTGTTCGTCGGGCCAGTCTGGTCATCTGCTTGAACAGCACCACAGCGTCCTCGTGACTCAGATGATGCAAAAACAGTGAGCAGTAGACGACATCATAAGACTTTGTCTCGAGCACATCATCGAGCACATTCCCCACATGATAGGTAACATCCAATCCACATTTGCCAGTGAATCGGCTGGCAATTTCAATCGCCGTGGGACTCAAATCCATGCCGTGCAATTCGACTGGCTTCCCCGTCTGTTTTGCCCAGCCTCCGATGGAAGCCAATGTATCCCCCGCGCCACAGGCCAAATCTAAAATGCACAGCGGTCGACCTTCCGCGGGAGTATCACGAATTGCCCGCCACAAAGGCAAATAACTGTTTGTCACACGATTGATCCGAGATAAGCCCGCCAAAGCCCGCGCATGTTCCCGATGATTCAACGACGGGTCATCCATCAATTCGCCTTGAAGATTTCGCTGGCGTAAATCCACACGGCCTGCCTCTCGTTTGCTGCAATTCAGTGTTCAATACTCACGTTTTTTGGGCGGCGGGAACGTCGCGTCATGTCATCATGGCCCACAGATTCAAATTGTAATCACGCCTTCGTAACCTCAGCTTACCCGATACCCGGACACAGCCGCAACTAAGGCTTGTCCACCAGTCACCAGAATGGCAGCGACCTGTAGCCGTTCCTTGATCTTTAACTGGAACACGATTTGCGTCTTTCCCTCCTCGCCACTGAATTATCAAAGATGAGTTTTCTTCTCCTGCCCAAAGTCTGCAACGTCTATGCTGAGAGAACTGATTCGAGCAAGCCGCATTCAAACCCGACAGGTTGGTCGATCAGCCGCTCAATACCATCGCGCACTGCGTTATGGGCTCGATCTGGTATTGTGGTCACGCCTTTTCAGCCAACGTGGTCCCGTCCCTAACGAGCTGCCCGACGAATTGCTGGCGACGAAATCGGTCTTTCACCGACCGCCGATGCTCCATGTCACTTCCGGTGACGATCGATGTGCCTATTGGCCGGATGCCTTTTCCAACGTTTATTCGAATCTGTTTTTGAATCTCCAGGTTCCCGACATTCTCTCGGAATTGCGGTATGCCCACCCTGCTCCCAGTTTTGCAGGTATTTATTTATGGGACTCGGCGTTTATCGCTCAATGCTGGAAGCACTGGGATTCGAAAACAGCGTTGGAAATCAATCGTGCCGTTTTCAATGTCCGCGATGGCGACCGATTTCAACATGTCGTCACGAATTTCAGCCAATCCAAATTCACTCAACCTCCCGTCATGGCCTGGTCGGTTCAGCGACTTCGAGACTGGCAACAGGAACTCTCTGAAGCAGAGTTCGTCAACACGATCTATCAACCTCTCGTCAACTTTCACCATTGGCTCAACACCTTTCGCCGTCACGACAACAATCTCTATTTCTGGGCTCACCCTTACGAATCCGGGATTGATAATTCTCCCCGCTTCAGTTCACGCGATGAAAAGATCATCTCCAATACGAAACGCTTCTCGTCTCCGGATATTACCGCCTACGTCGCCATGCAATCCCAGATGCTGGCTCTCCTGGCAGACGACCTCATGCTTTCCGATGCAGCCAAAGCCTTTCGAGCACGCAATGACGTCATCTGCACCCAGATGAACGCACTCCTGTGGGACAATACAGATGCCTTCTATTACGACCTCGACGAAACGACCGGCCAGTTCATTCGGTCCAAAACGATTGCAGGCTTGATCCCCCTCTGGGCAGGAATTCCTGATCGACAACAGGCCCAGCGATTGTGCTCGCAAATTCTCAACACACACCAGTTCAACACTCCCATCCCCTTGCCCAGCGTTTCACGAGACAACATCGAGTTCGAAAAAGATATGTGGCGTGGCCCTGTCTGGATCAATATGGCCTACCTGACAATCCTCGGCCTTGAACGATATGGCTACCTCAAAGAAGTGGCACACCTCTCCTTCCAGCTTTGCGACGGAGTTTATCGTACCTTCGACCATCTCAGACGCTTTTTTGAGTTTTACGATCCGGATCGCTTCGACCTGACGGAACTTAACCGCAAACAAGGCAACTGGTTTAAACTTATCACACTGGGCAACAAACCTGTCAGTGAATTTGTCGGCTGGACAGGGCTGGTCAACTCGCTGGTCATCGAGCAACTCATCGGGCTGCGTCACGGCAACGGAAAAACCACGATCGCCCCCAACTTCCCTGACGCTGCCCAAGGGCTCGGGTTTTCCTTAACACTTCCCGAAAAACAGATCGCGATCAGTCTCGAAATTCTCAACGATGGAAAATCACGTTGTTTCCTTCACGACAAAGACCAAAAAAAAGAACTTCATCTACAAACAAGTTCCCATCTCGATACCGATTTCACCCGACTGCCCGATCTACAACATGCAGTCGTCATCGAAAAATCAGACCCATTTTAAAGAGCACTCCGTCGACTTGTTGCACGCACTCATCTGCATTTTTAAAGACACGATGTCGTTTCCGTTTCATAGACAACCGGTTCCATGCTCAATCCAGTTTTCACAGGACTCAACCCATGAAATTCTGCGACATTACTCTCTCCTACCACGAAACCAGCGGCGGAATTCGAACGTATCTCGACGAGAAACGACGCTACCTCCTGGAACATACCAATCATGAACATGTCCTGATCATTCCTGACGAGGAAGATTCCGTCGAACACAGCCCACGCGCTCTGACCTATCGTATTGCCAGCCCGACGATTCCAGGCTATGCCCCTTATCGGATGTTCTGGAGACCCGACAAGATCTCCCATATCCTCGAACAAGAGCATGCCGATGTCATTGAACTGGGCAGTTTCTACGCCGCCGCCTGGGCCGTCCGTCACCATCATGACGACCGTGAACGCCGTCGCGATCCCTGTTGTATCGGAGGCTACTTCCACACCGACGTCGCCGAAGCCTTCGTCAGTGGACCGCTTCGTAGAGCCATCGATCAATCAGTCAGCGACTGGTCGCCCACACTGGAAACCATCGGTTACAAGATCGCCGACTTTCTGGCTGGTGGTGTTGAGTCTTACATCAAATCTGTCTTCGAACATTGTGATCTCCGTATGGCCGCTTCGCGTCAACAAGCTGACCGACTGCAAGACTACGGCGTCGATGAGGTCCACGTTGTCCCACTCGGCATCGACCTTCATCGCTTTCACCCGTCCAAACGCAGTCCCGAAATACGTGCCCAACTCGATCTCAACCCCGACGACTTCGGCTTGATCTATGCCGGTCGACTCGTCAACGAAAAGCGTGTTGAGTTACTGCTCGATGCCGTTTCACAACTCCCGAACGATCTCAATGCCCAACTTCGGATCATGGGAGAAGGCCCGTTGAGGGAAGCTCTGGAACAGCGCGCCGCTTCGGTGAGCAACGTCAAAATCCTTCCCTACGAAAAAGATCAGAATCTCTACGCTGCGAAAATGGCCTCTTCAGATCTCTACGTCACCGCAGGCCCGTTTGAAACTTTTGGACTCTCGGTCATCGAAGCGCAGGCTGCCGGACTGCCGACGATCGGAGTGCAGGCAGGCGCGCTCATCGAACGCGTTCCCCCTCAGACCGGAATTCTCGTACCCGTCGACGACGCAACATCGTTCGCTCGCGCCATCGAAACAGCTTACGGCCGTCGCCAGGAATTCTCAAACGCCTCTCGTAGACATGTCGAAGAAAACTTCTCCTGGGACAAAACCTTCCAGACTCAACTTGCCCTCTACGATCAACTCATCACCCACAAAAGTCTTCCTGCTGACTGAACGAGACTCTCAAGTCCCCGCCATTTCCAATGCCAGCATCTCGTCGTAGGTCTCCCGCTTGCGCACCACTTTGACTTGAGTTCCATTAACCATAATTTCCGGAATCCGTGGCCGACTGTTATACGTACTCGACATGGTCGACCCATACGCACCTGCCGAAAATGTCGCCAGCAGATCCCCTTGAACCATCTCAGGCAAATAGCGTCCCTTGGCGAAGTAGTCAGACGATTCACATATCGGTCCCACCACATCGACCGGACTGAGCCCCGGAATCTCCGCCTCAAAATCATGGGGCAACTCCCCTTGATAGTTCACCGGCCAGACCTTATGAAACGAATCATACATGGCCGGACGAACCAGATCGTTCATCCCACCATCCTGAATGTAAAACTGCTTTCCACCTTCGCGTTTGGTGTAGATGACTTTTGAAATCAGGACGCAGGCATTCCCAATAATGCTTCTTCCAGGTTCCAGCGCCAAACGGCATCCCAACTGCTTGATCGTCGGCACAATCACTTTGGCATAATCCGACGCAGGCGGCGCTTCCTGTCCGCGATAGGACAATCCAAATCCTCCACCCAAATTGACCCAATTGATTTCATGTCCATCTGCACGCAATTTGGTAATCACGTCTGCCGCCTTGGCGACCGCCTGAGCGTAAGGATCGGTCGTCATAATCGGAGAGCCGATGTGAATATGAATCCCGATCAGTTTCAGATGCGGATCTTTGAGCACCTTCGAGGCCAGTTCATTATGGCGTTCGATATCCATTCCAAACTTGTTCCCCTTTTTGCCCGTTGTCGTCTTGGCGTGCGTCTTCCCATCGACATCCGGATTCAGACGCAGCGCCACAGGACCAATCGTCCCCATTTCCGCCGCGATTCGCGAAATGTTATCCAGTTCGGCTTCGCTTTCGACATTGAACATCAAAATCCTGGACTTCAGGGCATAACGAATTTCCTCGTCCGTTTTCCCGACACCTGCAAACACGACGCGCGTCGTGTCTGCGCCTGCCTTCTCCACCCGATACAACTCCCCACCCGAGACAACATCAAAACTCGAGCCTGCTTCATTCATACTCTTGAGCACACCCAGATTGCTATTGGCCTTGACCGAATAACAAATCACAGGATCGGTCTGGGAAAAGGCCTCCTGGATCGCGTGAAATTCACTCAAAAACTTGTTCTCTGAATAGATCCACACTGGCGTCCCATACTCGTCGGCAATCCGGGAAACAGGTACGCCTTCACAATAAAGCTTACCATGCTGATACTCAAAACCGTTCATAACTTCTGATCTCAATCAATAAATGTAAATTGTAGGTGAGTCTTCGAACCGCACTATAAAAAAACCATACCGTAAAAGAACCATACCTAAGCATTCGTATAACCGACTTTCAACCCGATCGCCCCGGCAACAGCTCCGAGAGACGAAACTCCAAAGGCTTGAGTCCATCAAAAGTCATCGACACCAAATCCCCCTCAGCAAAAATCGTCTTCTCTTTATAGTAACCGCGCCCACTTTCCAAGTCTTTGGCCGGAACGCGGTAAACCTCAAGACTGCGATTTTGTAGATTGACTATCCAATACTCAGGCACACCAAACTGAGCATACAACGGCAACTTCCGCTGACGATCCACGTGCAACGTCGAATCTGAAATCTCGATTAAATAGGCATATTCCTCAGGCAGCGGGTCACGCTGGTAAAACGTCATTCGTGAACCATGTAATACAAAGATGTCTGGCTCAGGAGCATTTTCAGGCTCCATTTCGACGGTACTTTCAATAAACACCGCCCACTGTTCTTTAGGAAGATGACCAAATAACAATTCCGCAAAAGCAGACACGCAATCTCGATGAGGACGTCCAGTTGGCAACATCTTGAAAATTTCTCCCGCAATCAACTCTGTTTTGGATTGACCGTCGAGGATCCCCACCTCCGCCATCTTGCGATATTCGTCGACCGTAAAGCGTCGACGCAGATCTAAACCCGCAACTTGCTCGTCGTTTGTCACAGTGATGCTCATGACATCCCCCGTTTTTAGGTCTTTTTCAACTAGCCACGCGCTTTCGACAACAACTCTGCAATCTGCACCGCATTCGTCGCAGCTCCTTTGCGCAAGTTGTCGCTGACACACCAAAAACTCAATCCCGTCTGGCTCGTCAAATCCTTCCGCACACGACCGATAAACACATCATCCGATCCATCACAGGTCGATGGCTGGGGATAAAGCCCCTGGCTGAGATCATCAATCACCTGAATTCCAGGAAATGCATGCCACGCCTTGACCGCCTGCTCCACCGATATCGGCGATGCGGTCTCAACGGTGATCGTTTCGGAATGGCAATTGGCTACCGGCACTCGAACACACGTTGCGTTGACCAGTATACTTTCATCCCCGAGCAACTTGCGTGTTTCGTACACCATCTTCATCTCTTCACTGGTATAACCCTGCTCTTGGGGGCCACCTATTTGAGGAATCAGTTTAAATGCAATCGGATGCTTGAAGACTTTGTATC
>JBGSVC010000434.1:0-4147 GCA_041753175.1 Planctomycetaceae bacterium | reverse complement strand
ATGGTGGCCTGGTCTGAGACTCCCAGACGTTGTAAGCCAGTGTGCATGGCCTGTATGACGACCGGTGAGGTGTAGAAGGCATTGAAGGTGGTTCGCTTGGCGCTGTCGTATTCTTCGGGAGTGAGGAGTGTTTTCAGTTCTTCGCCGAGGTCTTTCCAGCGGTCATCCTTGTAGGTCCCCTGGACCGGATGCGGAAAGATCGATAACGCCACAGCGCCGAACCCGATGAACCGGGCCAGAACCTGCTTTTCTTCCGGAGTCGCTGGCCGATGGTCCTGTTCGAGGTCTTTGAGCAGTCGGATCGCCGCCAGCAGGTCTCGGGCCTGACTCTTCTCGCCACGGGCGGTTTCAAACGAAACGGTCAGTTTTTCGGGTGCCGACGAACCTTGCAGGGTGCGGGGGGCAACAGTTGAAGGTGCAGGAATCAGGACCGACTTCGGCAGGGATTCCTGGGATATCGATGACGCCGGACTCGATCCCATCAAGGGTTTGAGAAGCAGGTCGAACAACCGGCCCTGTTTTCGAATCGGCGGAGGTTCTCGATCACTAGGTTTTGCAGTCGGGCAAGCCTGCCGTGCTGGCGATGGCGCAAAGTCCGATTCGACTGCTGAGGTCGAAAAATCGAGCCGCAATTGCCGGTGCGGGCGTGTCAGAGCTTTCTCACCGTTGAGAGAGGCTGAGGTAGCGGATGCGCCGACCTTATTTTGGGACGTCTTCGACGCCTTCTTCGGTGAATTCGCGGGCTGGGACACACCAGAGGCGTCCACCTCCTCCTTGCCCGTCGCCGTCCCGAACACCGAAAACAACGTCGGTTGTTTCCACCAAGGGGGATGCTGACGCGGAGCCATCAGCCAGAATTATCGGCCAACTTGTGCCGGTGCTGCTTGCAAAACCTGCGGCCGGATGTGTCCATCGTAAGTTGAATCGTCATCGCGGGATGATAGCGCAGCCGGTCAACGTGCGCAAGCCCAAGCCATTGAATCTCCCTGGTGTTCCCAGTCAGACGCAGACGAGTACCTTTAAGTTGCGCCCGTCCATTTCGCTTCCACATCCTTGATGATCTTGCTCAGGGGCAGCTTCAAAGCGGAAGCCAAGGATTTGGCGACCACGATGCTCACCTGGACTTTCCCCCGTTCAATCGAACTCATGTAGGTGCGATGGACCCCGGCCAGCGCAGCAAAGGCCTCCTGGGAATGCCCCTGGTGTTCGCGATGCTGGCGGATGACTTTTCCGAAAATCTCTTCAAACTTTTCCATAACGGTCTAGATTCGTTGCTTGCAGACGATTACACTACAGAGTATCGAGTGACAGACGATCGTCTACATTGTTGAGGCGAACTTGTTGCTCCAGTCTCCAGAGATGCGAAAGGAACGTTATGACCAACGGCGGTGGAAAGGGGCATGGCCCCAAGACGACAGAACAGCCTCCTAAGACGGAAACCAAGGACAAAGGCAAGTAAGTCTTCGAACGAAACGTTCAGAGCCCAGACTGCCTCAGCATCACGTCGACACGCTCGTAATACTTCGCGAGTGTGTCGCGGGATGCCAGCACGAACAATCCGCATAGCGCAACGCAGCCAAGGATGATCAACGGATCAAAGCCATCAGTGAGCCACTGGCACAGCGCAGCGAAGAACATGGCCACAATCGAGTTGGCGTAGAACTGGTAGTAGCGGTAGTGGATGCCGATCAGAATCTCAAAAGCCGCTGTGCGGGCCGACAGCGTGGTCCAGTCCCAGGCCGGCTGCTTCACTCCCGTGAGATGGTGGAGTGTGTCGATGATCGCCCAGCGAAGCGTGCTGGCAACCAATCCCAGAAACGTTGAGGCTACGGTGGCATAAAGAAATCCGCCAACGCTCTCTGTCTCGTCGGGTGTAGTTCCCACCCAACTTTGCAATTCAGGCATGGCCCGGCTCAGTCCCCACAGCATGATCGATCCGGGAATCAGGAAGGCGATCAGCAGGCCAAAACTCTCTGAGGTGTAATTGCGCATATTCTTCTCCGCCAGGAGACCTGGCCATCGTCCTTGGCAGCGATGATTCGCCCGCTCGCCTCCAGTTTGCACGTTGCCCCGCTTGCCAGCATCCCCCCAACGTCCTTCGTCCACAGGAAATGCGTGCCGTCAGCGCTCGTGATCGATTCCCCATGCGAGGGCGATGGGCAAATCGCGGTTTGTTGGGCAGCCCGTCTCGTTCCCTGCTCCTGTGTTGCCGTTGACGACTATGCAAGCTGTCAGCCAGCGGCTAGCTGTCAATGGGCCGTGACTCGCAGGGCTGCGTCCGCACCAACCCATGACAGCTGCGCCTCGTTCTGGCTGACGGTCCGCTCGCATCGTCAACCAGCAACCCAGGAGGAAACCATGACGAGCACACCACCAACCATCCGCACTATCGAACTGCCGCAAGCCCCAATCAACGGCAGCCATGTCCCCGAACTGACCAGCATCCACGCGACCCGCAGGCGTGGCCCTTACGGACACTGGAAATACCGGGGCAACTGCGGCGGCTATCTGATCCGCGACCTCATTCGCTACTACAGGGCCCAGAGCGTCCTCGACTGCTTTTCTGGCAGCGGAACCTGCAGCGACGTCTGCAAAGAACTTGGCATCCGGCACACCGCCTTCGACATCCGCCACGGCCAGGATGCCGCCGATCCGGCCAGCTACACCCACCTCAAGCCGGTTGATTTCGTCTGGCAGCACCCACCTTACTGGAGCATGATCCGCTACAACGACGATCCACGGTGTCTCTCGAATGCCCCCTCACTGGAGGCATTTCTCGACCGGATGCAGACCGTGTTGCGGCTTTCGAATTCTGTCCTGACGCCACGCGGCAAGATCGCTGTCTTGATTGGTGGGTTCAGCCACAAGGGCCGCTATCAGCCCTTACCGCAACTCCTGGTCGAGCGAGCTATCCGTGAGGGTTTGTGGCCTGCCTGCACCGAAATCATCCGCTTTCAGTACGGGAACACGTCCTCGAAAAAGTCGTATCGCAGTTCGTTCATTCCGGGGCTGCATGACACGTGTTTTGTGTTTCAAAACGCTGGATCGAGCAAGGAGTGAGCGTCATGTCAAAATACGTTCTTTCTCCGATCAGCCGACGCCTGTTCGAACTGGCCTGCCGCTTCGAAAGCTACGCTGACGAACACACAGAAACTCTGACCTTCGAGGACTACGAAAACCTTCGCTACTACGAGATCAAGCTCTTGGCGTATGGCAACTTCCAGGAGAGTCGCGATCCCAATCTCTTCCTGGAAGACGAACTGAACGAAGCTGCGAAGTTTCTGGCAGAACTCTCCAGGTCATCCGGCGGTTAAGGAGATGATCCACCCGGATCGAACAGGATTCGGGTGGCTCAGTATTCACTCGGCAGCATCAACGTGTAGCCTTCGCCATTATTGGCCGCCCAGATGTCGATGGAGTCGAGAGGGAAGTCGGTAAAGTCAATGTCTTGCGTGACAAAGGGAGGCTCGTCGCTGTCGGCGATAGCCGTCAGTTTCGCGGTTCGATTGGGCGAGACAGCCAATTTCCAGAAGCTCAACAGTGACAGTCTCTCGTCCTTGGCAGCGGCTTGCTTGAATTCAGGGCTGATCAGATGGCTGCCAATCGCATCCAACAGCCAGTAGCAATTTCCATGCTGGGCGAGATATTGAATGCCATCGGTATAGATGACCGCCCGGATGAAGGCGTGGCGGTAGAAATGCTCGGAGCCGATAAACTGGCTGAGTTGGGACGGATCAAGAGGGCTCATGGGGATTGGCGGCCTGATCCGCTTTCTCTTGAGCTCGCAGTTCCAGGTATTCGCCGTAAGCCTGCTGGGCTAAAAAGGCTACGCGCAGAAGATCGCTAGCTGGCACTCGGTTGGTCTCCTGATAGCCATTCTCATTCTGAAAAGTCCTTGAGAGTTCGCAGTTGAACCAAGGCCGACCGTCGTCGGTTTCGTTTCGCCACAGGGCGATTCGCAAGTTGCCGTCGCGAACGGACGCCGCCGGACGCTGTTTGGGTTGTGCGGAAGACTCGGGGGATGTTTCTTGAGCAGTTGATTTGCGGGCCATGGTTCACCTTTGTGTTGATGGAGTGATTCGACCTTGCCAGAGATTCGCGGGCAGAGTCAAATAAAATTGTTGAGAGATCTTCCCGTAATTATGTT